>DASPMW010000129.1:0-6859 GCA_035626855.1 Patescibacteria group bacterium | reverse complement strand
AAGAATATCAGCTTCGAGCAGCTGTCCGACATCATGGCCTTCCGCATCCAGGTCGCGAATGTCTCGGACTGCTATCATGCGCTCGGCATTATTCACGGGCTTTACCCGACCGTGCCGGGCCGCTTCAAGGACTACATCTCTCTCGCGAAACCAAACGGTTACCGCTCGCTTCACACGACTGTCATCGGTCCGGAAAACCACCGCATCGAAGTGCAGATCCGCACGCCAGACATGCATGAGGAAGCCGAGCTCGGCGTCGCCGCCCACTGGTCCTATAAGCAGGGCGATGGCGGCAAGGCGAAAGATGGCCGGCAGTTCCGCTGGCTGCGCGAACTCATGGATATCGTCGAGCATGCGCAAAAGCCCGAAGAATTTCTCGAAAACACCAAGCTGGAGCTCTACCAGGACCAAGTCTTCTGCTTCACGCCGAACGGCGACCTGATCGCCTTGCCGCGGGGCGCGACTCCCGTGGATTTTGCTTATGCCGTCCACTCCGATCTCGGCGACAAGACGGTGGGTGCGAAGGTCAACGGCCGGATCGTTCCCCTGAACACCGCGCTGGGGAATGGCGACCAAATCGAAATCACGACCTCGAAAAGCCAGACGCCAAGCCCGAACTGGGAGCGTTTCGTCGTCACGGGCAAGGCAAAGTCCCGCATTCGCCGCTTCATGCGCCTGCAGCAGCGCGACGAATACATGGATCTCGGCAAAAAGATGCTCGAAAAGGTGCTGCGGCAGGAAGGCTTCGAGTTCAATGAACGCGATTTCAGCGGGGAAATCTACCGCCAGTTCAAGACGGAGAATATCGAGGACTTGCTGACCGGCGTCGGTTCCGGCAACGTCGCCGCGCGCGAGGTTTTTTACGCGCTCCATCCCGAACAAAAGCCAAGCCCCGCGAACTCGCCGCCGCCGAATCCGCAAAATTACGTCGCGCCGGAGAAGAAAACCCATCAAAAGGGCAAGGCGCCGCCGATGCCGATCAAGGGGCTGATCCCGGGCATGGCGCTGCATTTCGCGCGCTGCTGCCACCCCCTGCCGGGCGACCGCATCGTCGGCATCGTAACGACGGGCAAGGGCGTGACCATTCACACGATCGATTGCGATACGCTGGAATCTTTCGCCGATACGCCCGAACGCTGGCTCGACGTCTCTTGGGAAGACGGCGAAGACACGCCCGAAAGCCATGTCGGGCGGCTGCTGATCACGATTGCGAATGAACCGGGCGCGCTTGGTACGCTGTCGACCGTCATTGGCAAGAACGGCGGCAATATCACCAACCTCAAGATCACCAACCGCTCGATGGACTTCTGGGACATGATCATCGATGTCTGGGTGCGCGACACCCGGCATTTGTCGGATATTATCGCCGCGCTGCGCGGCACGCCGGAAATCACCACCGTCAATCGCGCGCGGAGCCGCTAGCCATGATTCTCGGCATCGGAAGCGATATCGCCTCTATCGACCGCATCGCGCGCGTACTGGCGGACCACGGCGATCGCTTCACGCAGCGCTGCTTTGCCGAAACAGAACGCGCTCGCATCGACCAGAGCAGTGATGACACTGCCCGTGCCGCGGGCTACGCGAAACGCTGGGCCGCGAAGGAAGCATGCGCGAAGGCGCTTGGCCTTGGCATTCGCGACCAGATATTCCTCAAGGATATCACCGTGGTGAATGATAACGCGGGGCGCCCGTCGCTTTCGCTGCAGGGGGGCGCCAAACAGCGTTTGACCGACCTGACGCCACAGGGTATGACTCCCCGTATCGACGTCTCCTTGAGCGACGATGGCGGCATGGCGCTCGCCTTCGTCGTGATCTCCGCCGGGAACGCCTCATGACATCCGCACAGGACGACAAAATGGAACAGGACAAAACGGCCGATCTGCCCGTTTCCGAAGCGGCGCCAGCGCCAGCTAAAAAGAAGGAAAAGGACGATGCCGTCGAACTGCTGAAAGCGATGGCCTTTGCGGCCGCGATCGCGCTCGTCATCCGCTCCTTTATTTTCGAGCCTTTTAATATTCCGTCCGGCTCGATGTTCCCGTCGCTGCTTGTTGGGGATTACCTGTTCGTCAAAAAATGGTCCTACGGTTACAGCCAGTATTCTTTCCCGCTCGACGTCATTCCGCTCCGCGGCCGCATGCTCGGCCACGCGCCCGAACGCGGTGACGTCGCCGTTTTTCGCCAGCCCAAGCGCGAGGGCGTCGATTACATCAAGCGTATTATCGGCCTGCCGGGCGACAAAATCCAGGTGACGGAAGGCCGCCTATACATCAATGGCGAGATCGTGCCGCGGCAGCTTGTGACCGCGAGTGAGTCCTACGAGACCGAGGGCCGTCCGTTCCTTTTCAACCGCTACATCGAAACGCTCCCGAACGGCGTGAAGCATTACATCTACGAAATTTCTGACCACGAGCAGCTCGACAATACGAAAGAATTCACCGTTCCGGACGGCCACTATTTCGCGATGGGCGACAATCGGGACCAGTCGCTTGACAGTCGCGTTGTCGAGGAACTCGGCCCCGTGCCGGAGAAAAACCTCATCGGCCCGGCGATGTTTATTTTCTTCTCCACAGAAGGCATTGGCGATAAATGCGTCTATGACGGCGTTTTCGCCGCGATCAAGGCGACGGGCTGCAAGGCCGTCGAATACGTCAAGGCGATCCGGTACGGACGGCTGCTCAAAAGTGTCAACTCTCTCTGAAAAGCAAGCCGCCCTGGAGGCGGAAATCGGGTACAAGTTCACGCACAGCATCACGCTGGACATGGCACTGACTCATTCGAGCCTGCCGAAAAGCGTGCATAACAATGAGCGCCTCGAATTCCTCGGCGACCGTGTGCTCGGACTCGCCATTGCGGAAATGCTTTACGCCAATTTCCCGGCGGAGCGAGAAGGCGACCTCGCCAAGCGGCTGACAGCGGTCGTGCAGCAGGCGGCGCTCGTCGAAGTCGCCGAAGGGCTCGGCCTCAGCAATTACGTGCGCCTCTCCGCCGGCGAAAGCAAGGCGGGCGGCAGCAAGAAGGACACAATCATGGCAGATGCCGTCGAGGCGCTGATCGGCGCCATATATCTCGACGGCGGGTTCGAGGCGGCCTGCCGCTTCGTGCGCTCCCGCTGGGAGAAAATGCTGGCAACCTATTCTGTGCCGCCCGAAGACGCGAAGACGCGCCTGCAGGAATGGGCGCAAAGTCGCAGCCTGCCGCTGCCGGAATATGTCGTGATCGCCCGCGCCGGCGAAGACCACAAGCCGCAGTTTGATGTGGAGGTTCGCGTGCAGGGCCTCGAAAGCATCACCGCCTCGGCGACCTCCAAACGCGGCGCGGAAAAGGCGGCTGCCGCCAAAATGCTTGCGCGCATTGATAGCGGAGCAACGTCATGACCCGTCATTGCGGCTTTGTTGGCGTGATCGGCGCGCCCAATGCCGGTAAATCGACCCTCGTCAACCAGCTGGTCGGCGCCAAGGTTTCCATCGTCAGCCCGAAGGTGCAGACCACGCGCGCCCGGGTGATGGGCATCGTCAACAAGGATGAAACGCAAGTCGTCTTTATCGATACGCCCGGCATTTTCGCGCCAAAAGCGCGACTGGAAAAAGCGATGGTTGCCGCCGCCTGGGCCGGGGCGAAGGATTCTGAAATCATTCTGGTCATGATGGATGTCGGGCACGGACACCTGAACGCCGAAACAAAGGCGATTATCGAGAAACTGAAATCGACCAGCCGCAAGGCGATTGCCGTCCTGAACAAGATCGACCTGCTGAAAAAGGAACGCCTGCTGGCTCTTGCGACGGAAATCAATGATACTGGCGTCTTCACCGATATTTTCATGATCTCCGCCCTGAAGGGCGACGGCGTCGACAAGCTGCTGACCGAAATCGCCAAGCGATTGCCGGAAGGCCCTTGGATGTTTTCGGACGACCAGATTTCCGACATGCCGATGCGCCTGCTTGCGGCGGAGATCACACGAGAGAAAATCTTCCTGCAGCTCGGCGACGAGCTGCCTTATTCGGCGACGGTCGAAAGCGATAAATGGGAAGAGTTCAAGGACGGCTCCGTCAAGATATCCCAGACCATCTACGTGATGCGTGAAACGCAAAAGGCGATCTTCCTTGGCAAGGGCGGCGCGCGCATCAAGGCACTCGGCGCTGCCGCGCGGCGGGAGCTCGAGGAAATCCTCGATCGCCGCGTCCACCTGTCGCTGTTCGTCAAAGTGCGGGAGAAATGGACCGACGACCCCGAGCGCTATCGCGACTGGGGTCTTGATTTTAACTCATAAACACGTAGTTGACGTTGATTATGAAAATGGGCTATAAATGCCCATGATCCGCGAATTATTCAACAGGCTCTTCAAGCGATCCGATGATGCGCTGCTGCAGGCAGCCGAGGCGGGGGACCCCGCGCGCGTGCGACAATTGCTGAACCGCGGGGCCTGGCCGGATTCCGGTCTTGCCACCACGCATGGCTCCGCTTTGATCCGCGCGGCGCGCGCGGGGCATCTGGAGATCGTAAAAATGCTGGTGACCGCCGGCGCGGATATTGACGCACAGAATTATACGCGTCGCAGCGCGTTGCACGAGGCCGTCTGGCACTTGCATGGCGACGTCGCGCAATACCTGATCGGGCAGGGAGCGATTGTCGAAACGCGCGACCGTCCGGGCAAAACGCCGCTCGGCGACGCAATTGGAAACGAAATGAAGGACGTCGCGCTGTTACTCGCCAGGCATGGCGCCAGCGCCGACACGCCGGACGAAAAGGGCGAGACCCTGCGGCCCGGCATGATCGCGATAGGCTGGGATGACGTCGTGCAGGCGATCGATGACCGCACCGCGCGCCTCGCGCGGGAGGCGGAGGAAAAGGCGGCGGCGTTACGCGAGGCCAAGGCCGCTCTCAACGCTGCGCTCGATAAAGTCGGCACCGTCACGGCGCCGGTCGTCGCGAGCGCCACCGCAAGCTTCCGAAAACACCGCCAAACCCTGTAAAACCTGCATTTTTTAGGCGATTTAATGCGCTTCATTTCAGGCGAATCGGTGCTATATTCATTTCCTGTTGTGGGCAACCCGCTTATTATGTAATCAGGAAATTTCATGAGCTGGACGGACGAGCGCATCGCGCTTCTCAAGAAAATGTGGAAAGAAGGCAAGAGCGCCGCGGAAATCGCGAAGACGCTCGGCAAGGGCGTGACCCGCAACGCCGTGATCGGCAAGGCGCACCGAATGGGCCTCTCCGGCCGTCCGTCGCCGATCAAGAAGCCCGCTGCCGCGCCGAAGAAGGAAAAAGAGGCCGCGCCGAAAAAGGAAGCGGTCAAGGAAACGCGCAGCAGCAAGCCAAGCGCCGCGGCTTCATCGCCTAAAATGAATCCCATGATGGCGCGCGAACCGGAAGACGTGCGCAAGACAGACAAGGAAATTCTGCCGCTCAATGGCGGCATTCCGCTGATCGACCTGACCGAGCGCATGTGCAAATGGCCGATCGGCGACCCCAAGGAAGATGATTTCACGTTCTGCGGCCGCGGCATTCGCCCCGGCACGCCCTACTGCCCCGACCACGCGGCGATGGCCTACCAGACATCGAGCCGCAGCCGCAACCCGATGGTCGCCAATGACCGCCGCAAAGCGCCCGTGAAGGAAGCCGTTGTCGAAGTGGAAGAAGAAGTCGAAGAAGTGGTGGAGGACGATGAGGACGAGGAAGTGACAGCATAAGCTGTCGCGGAAACGCCACAAACAAAAACCCCGGCAGCGATGCCGGGGTTTTTGTTTGGAAATGACGCGTGCTTAGTTTACCGCGCGCACTTCCACCACTTCGGGGATGAAGTGCTTCAGCAGATTCTCGATGCCGCTTTTCAGCGTCGCGGTCGAGGAGGGGCAGCCCGCGCAGGCGCCGCGCATGCTGAGGAAAACGACGCCGCCGTCAAAGGAATGAAACACAATATCGCCGCCATCCTGCGCCACCACGGGGCGAATGCGCGTGTCGAGCAGTTCCTTGATCTGCTTCACGATTTCGCTGTCCTCGCCTGACGCGGAGGAAACATGGCCGGAGGTATCATGCAGGTGCTCGTCATTCATGACGGGGCGGCCGGTCGTGAAATGCTCCATGACGACGCCGAGGATGAGGGGTTTCAGCGCAGGCCAGCTGGCCTCGTCGGTTTTCGTGACCGTCACGAAGTCCTGGCCGAGGAAAACCCCCGCCACGCCCTTCACCTTGAACAGCTGCGCTGCGAGTGGCGAGATTTCTGCCTGTTCCGCGCCGGTGAATTCTGCGGTGCCCTTGATCATCACTTCGCAGCCGGGCAGGAATTTCAGGCTCGCGGGATTGGGGGTCTGTTCGGTCTGGATAAACATCAGGGTACGCCTTTCGTTGTCGAGTACACAAAATGGAGTGCCTCGCCCGGGAAAACAAGGGGATGGATGGCATGGGCCGCCTGCGCCGCTTCCGCAAAGCCGGTCAGGATCAGCTTCAATTTACGAGGATATGTCGCGATATCGCCCGCCGCAAAAATGCCGGGGACGCTGGTCTCACAGGTTGATTGGTCGACCAGGATATGATGCAGGTCAATTTTCACGCCCCATTCCGCGATATGGCCGAGCTGCGGCGTAATGCCGAAAAACGGCAGCAGGATATTAGCCTCCAGCGTTTTTTCCCGCCCGTCGAGGTCGGCCACCGTGACGCCCGTCAACTTCCCGCCGCCGCCCTGCAGCGCATGGAGCTGGTAGGGAATGACCATCTCGATCTTGCCGGTCGCGGCGAGTTTCTGCAGGCGGTCGACGGATTCTGGCGCCGCGCGGAATTTGTCGCGACGATGGACGAAGTAGATTTTCTCGGCGAGTTCGGCGAGGGAGATCGCCCAGTCGACCGCGCTGTCGCCGCCGCC
>DASPMW010000128.1:0-75919 GCA_035626855.1 Patescibacteria group bacterium | reverse complement strand
ACGCGGTGCTGAAGGACTTCAAGGACCAGGTGGCGATGGTTTATTCCTGCAGCACGGAAGACGGCGTCACCAAACCGGTGCGCATCCATTCCAAGCTGATGATCGTCGACGACAAATACCTGCGCATCGGCTCGACCAACATCAACCGCCGCTCGATGGGCTTCGACACCGAATGCGACATCATCCTGACCGGCGACGACGAGAAAATCCGCCGCAAGATCGCCGATGTGCGCAATGACCTGATCCGCGAGCATTCGGGGCAGGAACTCGACGACATCGAGTATAAAGTCACAAGCGGCGCCTCCGTCCAGCGCCTGCTTGACGATGTGCCGACCAGCCGCCAGCATTTCCGCCCCTGGGCGGACGAGCAGTTCCGCTCCCCCGCCTTCGCGCGCCTCGCGACCGCCATCGCGGATCCCGTGCAGCCGTTCATCCCGTCCGAACTCACCCTCGAATACAAGCATCCCAGCCTGCGCCGACATATCGGCCGGCAGGTGACAAGCACCCTTGCGCTGATGGTGCTGATCGCGGCCTTCGTCGCGCTGTGGCGCTATACGCCGCTCGCCGAATATGCGACGCCCGAGAAAGTCATGCCGCTGTTCGAATCGCTGCGGCAGGGGCCTGCGGGCATATGGCTTGCCATCTTGTTGTTCACGACCGCGACCTTCCTCTTCTTCCCCGTGACCGTCATGATCGGCGCCTCGGCGGCGGTGTTCGGCCCGGTGATCGGGCTGTTCGTCTCCGTGGTGGGCGTGGCCGCGACCTCGACGCTTGGTTTCATGGCCGGCAAAGTGCTCGGCCAGCGCGTGCTGCGCATGGTGTTCGGCCAGATCGGGGAGCGCGTGCGCGAATACCTCAACCATGGCGGCGCACGCGCGATTGCGGTCTTGCGGCTTATCCCGGTCGCGCCGTTCAACGCGGTCAATCTCGGCCTTGGTATCTCGGGGCTTTCCTTCCTGCCCTATATCCTTGGCACGCTGATCGGCATGCTGCCAGGCATGGTCGCCATTTCCTGGCTCGGCCATTCCTTCATGCAGCTATGGGAGAGCCCGGACCGGCAGGCGATCGCGCTTGCCGCCGCCGGAATCGCGGGGTGGATCGCGTTTACCCTGTTTGCGCAGTTTACGCTGCGCCGGTGGCAGGAGCGGCACTTTCCCAAGGCGATCGCATGACCTTGCGCTTCCTCAGCTTCAACCTGCATGGCGGCCGCAGCCTCGACGGCAAGCGCGACCTCACGCGCATTCATGACCTCATGGAACGGCTCAATATCGATATCGGCGTGTTCCAGGAAATGGAAACGCGCCCGAGCGCAGGCGGCGCGGTCGACGGTGTCGCGCAACTGTCGGGCGCAGCCCGGCCGCACCATTTTCCCGGCCCCAGCATGAATGATGAAAAGGGCTGGTACGGCAACCTTATCGTCAGCCGATATGAAATCACGCGCGGGCTGTTCCACAACCTTGAAACCAAGCCGGATCTGGAGCCGCGCAATGCGATCGACGCCGTGATCGCCACGCCCTACGGGAAGATCCGCGTCATCGGCACGCACCTCTCCCTCTCGCTGTTTGAGCGGCAGTCGGAGGCGCGCAACCTGATGCGGCTGATGGACAGCGTCGAGGACAGCGAAAAACTGCCGCTGTTCCTGATGGGGGACATCAATGAATGGCAGTGGCGGGCGAAGCTCTTGCGCCATCTCGACAGCCTGATGACCCCCCTGCCCTGCCGCGCGACATTCCCGTCATTCCTGCCGGTCCTGCGGCTCGACCGCGCCTGGCACCGCGCGCCGGGCTTCAAGATGACCGCGCATCGCATCGACGGGCCGGAGGTGCGGCACCTGTCCGATCATTTGCCGATTGTCCTGCAGGCAACGCCGGCCTAGGCCGACCATTCAAAGAAAGCAGCGCCGAGCGGGGGCAGCGTGATCGTCACCGAATACGGGCGGCCATGCATGGCGGTATCTCCCGCCTGCTGATCGCCGCTGCGATGACCGGAGCCGCCATAGACGGCGTCATCGCTGTTGAACACTTCCGTCCAATGGCCCTTGAACGGCACGCCGATGCGGTAGCCTTTGCGCGTGACAGGCGTGAAATTGAAGGCGCACATCATCGCCTTCCTGCGGTCTTTGGAAAAGCGCAGGAAGCTGAGCACCGAAGCCGCGGCGTCGCCGCCGTCAATCCATTCAAAGCCGCTCGCGTCACAATCGAGGTGCAGCGCTTCATGGGTCTTATAAACAAGGTTGAGATCGCGCGTGACGCGCTGGATCTGCTGGTGGCGATCGAAACCGGCGAGATGCCAGTCGAGGCTGGTGTTGTGGTTCCATTCCTTCAATTGCGCGAATTCGCCGCCCATGAACAAAAGCTTCTTGCCGGGCTGGGCATACATATAGCTGTAGAGCAGCCGCAGGTTGGCGAATTTCTGCCAGTCGTCGCCCGGCATCTTGTTGATAAGCGAACCCTTGCCATGGACCACTTCATCATGGCTGAGCGGCAGCATGAAGTTTTCGTGGAAGGCATAAATCGAGCGGAAGGTGATGTCGTTCTGGTGGAAGCGGCGATGCACCGGCTCCTTGCTGAAATATTTCAGCGTGTCGTGCATCCAGCCCATATCCCATTTGAAGCCGAAGCCGAGGCCGTTGGCCTCGACCGGGCGGGACACCCCGTCATAGTCGGTCGACTCTTCGGCGATCATCTGCACGCCAGGGAACCCGCCATAGACCGCCGTGTTCAATTCGCGCAGGAAGCGGATCGCCTCCAGGTTCTCGCGCCCGCCATGCTGGTTGGGTATCCACTCGCCCGGCTTGCGGGAATAGTCGAGATAAAGCATCGAGGCGACGGCATCCACGCGCAGCCCGTCGATATGGTATTTATCGAGCCAGAAACAGGCGTTGGAAATAAGGAAGCTGCGAACCTCGTTCCGGCCGTAATTGAAGATCAGGCTGTTCCAGTCGGGATGGAAACCCTGGCGCGGATCGGCATGCTCGAACAGATGCGTGCCGTCGAAGTAGGAAAGCCCGTGCTGGTCGTCGGGGAAATGCGAGGGCACCCAGTCGAGCAGCACACCGATGCCCGCCTGGTGCAGGCGGTCGATCAGCAGCATCAGTTCCTGCGGGTCGCCATAGCGCCGCGTCGGCGCGTAATAGCCGGTGACCTGATAGCCCCAGGAGCCGCCGAAGGGGTGCTCCATGATCGGCATGAGCTCGACATGGGTGAAGCCCATGTGCTGGATATAGGCGACGAGCTCGTCGGCGAGTTCGGTGTAGGAAAGGGCGCGATTGTAATCCTCCGGCCGCTGGCGCCAGGAGCCGAGATGCAGCTCGTAGACCGAGATCGGCTTGTCATGGCGCTGGCGCGCCGGGCGCTCCTTCATCCAGGCATCGTCATTCCATTTGTAGTCGATGTCATGGATGACCGAGGCCGTCTTCGGCGGCGTTTCGGCGCAGAATCCGAACGGGTCGGCTTTCTCGACAGTGTAGCCGTTATGGTTTGATTCAATATAGTACTTATAGGCTTGGCCGGGACCGGCATCTTGGAACGTGCCTTCCCAGATACCCGAGGACCCGACAGGCGCGAGCTTGTGGCTGCCGCGGTTCCAGTGATTGAAGTCGCCGACGACCGCAACGTATTTTGCGTTCGGCGCCCAGACGGCGAACCGCACGCCGCCCTGCGGCTGCACATGCGCGCCGAGATGGTTATACAAACGGAAATTCCGCCCCTCGTTGAAGAGGTAAATATCGTCGGCCGAGAGAGACATTACTCCGCTTTCTTTTCCGCCTGCAGCGCGAAGACGAGGAAGCTGCGACCCGCCACGTCAAAGGCTTCGCCGATCGGGAAGACCTGTCCGTCGCCATCGCCGGTTTCCTCGCCCGTGTCGAGCAGGCGCGACCAGCCTGTGCCGCCCGTGCAGGGCGGCAGCGTAAACGGCACGGTATCGTGATACGGATTGAGGATCAAGAGCAGAGTAACGTCCTCTCCCCGGCGGCGGATGCCGGTCGTCTGCGCCCGGCCGTCGATCATCATGCCAAGGCAGCGGTTGTTGCCGTCCTGCCATTGCTCGTCGGTCATGATATCGCCGTTGGCGTTGATCCAGCTGATTTCGCTCAGCTCCTTTTCGGGGTCGTAGGTGCCCATCAGGTAGCGGGCACGGCGCAGGACGGGGTATTTCTTGCGCAAGCCTGTCACCTTGCGGACGAAGTCGGTCATCGCGACCGCTTCCGGCGGATAGCTCCAGTCGAGCCAGCTGATTTCGTTATCCTGGCAGTAGGCGTTGTTGTTGCCTTTCTGCGTGCGCAACGCCTCGTCGCCTGCGAGCATCATCGGCGTGCCCTGCGACAGGAACAGGGTCGCGAAGAAATTGCGCATCTGGCGGCGTCGCAGCGCGTTGATCTCCTCATCATCGGTCGGCCCTTCGGCGCCGCAGTTCCAGTTGCGGTTATCCACATGGCCGTCGCGGTTATCCTCGCCGTTTTCGTCGTTATGCCGCTCGTTATAGCTGACGAGGTCATGCATCGTATAACCGTCATGGGCGGTCACGAAGTTGACGGAGGTCCAGGGCTTGCGGCCGTCGCGGTCGAACAAATCGGCGGAGCCAGCGAGCCGCGAGGCGATGGCGGAGGCCGGTGCTTCGCTGCGCCAGAAATCGCGCACGGTGTCGCGGTATTGATCGTTCCATTCCGCCCATCCCGGCGGGAACGACCCCACCTGGTAACCGCCCGGACCGCAATCCCAGGGCTCGGCGATCAGCTTGGCCGAGCTCAGCACCGGGTCCTGGCAGCAGACTTTTAGGAAGCCGGAGCGGTCGTCGAAGCCATTCGTTTCCCGCGCAAGGATGGTGCCGAGGTCAAAGCGGAAGCCATCGACGTTCATCTCCGTGGCCCAGTAGCGCAGGGAATCCGCGACCATCTGTATCACGCGCGGGTGGCTGAGGTTCAGCGTGTTGCCCGTGCCGGTGTCGTTGATATAAAAACGCTTGTCCGGCGCTAGGCGGTAGTAGGACGCGTTGTCGATGCCCTTGAAGCTCAGGGTCGGACCGAGCTCGTTGCCTTCGGCGGTGTGGTTGTAGACGACATCGAGAATGACTTCGAGCCCGGCTTCGTGGATGCGCGCGACCATTTCCTTGAATTCGCGCAAGACTTCGGCGCGGTTCGCCGCATAGCGCGGGTCGGGCGCGAAGAAACCGATCGAATTATAACCCCAGTAATTGACGAGGCCTTTTTCCAGCAGGTAGCTGTCGTTCAGGAAGGTATGCACCGGCATCAGCTCGACCGAAGTGACGCCGAGCGATTTGATATGCTTCAGCACCTCGGGATGCGCGAAACCGGCATAGGTGCCGCGCTGCCATTCCGGCACATGCGGATGCCGCATGGTCATGCCCTTTACATGCGCCTCATAAATGATCGTCTGGTCCCAAGGCACTTCCGGCGGGTGGCGCGTGGCCTCCGCCCAGGGAAATTCCGGGTCGACGATGACGCATTTGGGCACGAAGGGCGCGCTGTCGCGCTCATCGAAGCTCAGGTCCTTATCCGCATGATCGAGCGTGTAGCCGAAGCAGGCGGGATTCCATTCGAGCTCGCCGATATGCGCCTGCGCGTAGGGGTCGAGCAGCAGCTTATTGTGGTTGAAGCGATGACCGGCATCGGGCTCGTAGGGCCCGTGCACGCGATACCCGTAAACTGTCCCGGGCCCCACTTCCGGCAGGTAGCCGTGCCAGATCTGGTTGGTATATTCGGGCAGTGCAATGCGGGCGGTTTCGGTTTTGCCGTCCTCGCTGAACAGGCAGACTTCAACCTTCGTCGCGGCGGCCGAAAAAATGGCGAAGTTCGTGCCTTTGCCGTCCCATACCGCGCCGCGCTTATGCGGCGAGCCTTCCTTGATCCGGTGAGTGGCGTTCATGATGCAGGTCCGGCCGGAGGCGCCTTCGCGCGGCAATGGGCCATATTACCACTCCGCGCGGGAGGAGCCGATGGCGTTGCGCGCCGGCATGATGCCCTGGAAAACTTCGGCGTATACATCCAGCCATTCCTCCATCGCGCGTTCCTGCACCAGGATTTCGCGCGCGGCCTCGACGACGACATCCAGTCCGGCCTTTTGCGCCTCGCTGACCAGCTGGCGATAAAGCCGGATCTGGTACTGGACGCAGGAAAGAAGATCTTCGCCGGCCAGTTCGGCCTCGTCGTTTTCGGCTGCCGGAACCTCGTTTTCGGTGAAATTCACGATGCAGGCGCGCAGCAATTTGCGTTGCCAGCGGGTTTCAGTCAGGTATTCGGTGATTTTTTCCCGGAAAGCGGGGTCAACGGCGGAGCCCAGTTGCAGGCGCAATAGACCGATTGCGGTCGTTTCGGCCGCATAGGCCCTTTGCAGAAGCTGTTCGACATTCTGTGACATGCTACCCTCGTTCGTGTTCGAAACGCCAATCCCCTAACGACCTCCGCGCTTGGAATGTTCCTGCGATGCAGCATTATAAAATTGTATATGGAACGCCTAAGCCGCCGGTCGCGTTAACCTTTGTCCAAACCATTGGGAAAACCCGTGAATCCGCTTACAGATTACAGAATACAGCAGTGCACCGACTATCGGCGCCGGCTTGGTGCGACCTTCGTTCCCGGGGAGGGGGTCCATACCCGCCTCTGGGCACCGGATGTGGGGAAAGCGCAGATCATCTGGAACGGCGGGGAGCCGTCACCACTCGACAGCAGCGAGGGGTACTTCACGGGGCATTTTCCAGATCGCGGGCCCGGGGATAAATATATGTACGTCCTGGACGGCAAGACCTCGCCAGACCCGGCCTCACGTTACCAGCCTGAGGACGTGTTCGGACCCTCCGCCGTTGTTGCAACGGAATATGGCTGGCAGGACGCGGCGTGGAAAGGCATTCCCTACGGGGAATGGGTCATTTACGAAGTCCATGCGGGGGCATTTTCCTCCCGTCACGATTTCCAGGGCATCATCGAGGACCTGCCCCGTCTGAAATCGCTCGGCATCACGACGATCGAGCTGATGCCCGTCTCGCAATTTTCCGGCGCGCGCAACTGGGGTTATGACGGGGTATTTCCCCATGCCGTGCAGCATAGCTATGGCGGGCCGCAGGCGTTGAAGGCGCTGGTGGATGCCTGCCATGCCGCCGGCCTCGCTATCATTCTCGACGTTGTTTACAACCACCTTGGGCCAGAGGGCAACACGCTGTTCGCCTGCGGCCCCTACACCAACGAGAAATATACGATCCCCTGGGGCGTCGCGCTGAATTTTGACGGCCCGGAAAACGACCATGTCCGACATTATTTCCTGCAGACAGTCTGGCAATGGCTGACCGAATACCATTTCGACGGCTTGCGGCTCGATGCGGTGCAGATGATCTTCGACAATGCGCCGATCACGTTCCTCGAGGAAGTCTCGCGGCTGAAAACGGCGGCCGAAGAACGCATGGGGCGCCCGTTGATCCTGATCGCGGAATCCGACATGAACGACCCGCGCCTGCTTGCCGCTCCGGACCAGAACGGACATGGCATGGACGCGCAATGGGCGGATGATTTCCACCATGCGCTGCATGTTACCCTGACCGGAGAAAAAGACGGTTATTATGCGGATTATGGCGGCACGGCGCAGCTCGCGCGCATTTACCGGGAAGGCGTTGCCTTCGCCGGCGACTATTCGCCCTTCCGCCGCCGCCGCCATGGAAAATCCTATCATGGCATCGCGCGTAACCGGCTGATCGCGGAATTGCAGAACCACGACCAGGTCGGCAACAGGCTGAAGGGCGACCGCGTCGACCAGCTCATCACCCAGGGCCGCAGCAAGCTTGCTGCCGCCGCCGTCCTGCTGTCGCCTTTCACGCCTCTTATCTTCATGGGGGAGGAATTCGCCTCCAAGCAGCCCTTTTCCTATTTCGTCAGCCATCATTCGAAGAAGCTTCTCGAAGCGATGCGGGAAGGCCGCAAGAAAGAATGGGAGGCTTTCGGCTGGCGGGACGAAGCCCCCGATCCCGGCGCGCCGGAAACATTTGAGGCCTGCGTGCTGCACGACAAGGTGCCTGCGCCTGACAGTCCCGGCGACGATATGTTTCAGTGGTATAAATCACTGATCGCGCTGTCCCGGGAAATCCGGCTCTGGGATCTCGGCGTTCATCATGATGCGGGACAGGACCTGATCGTGTTGCGCTACCGGAAGGACCGCGCAGAGGTGACGGCGCTGCTCAATTTCGGCGAGCAGCCCGCGACACACCAGTTTGAGTATGATGCGGGCGCTGTCATTCTCAATTCCCGCCGCGCGGATGCGCCGGTCGAGAACGGGATCGTCACGCTTCAACCCTATAGCGTGCTGGTGTATCGCAAATGAATCCGCCCCTGACCGCCACCTATCGCCTGCAGCTTTGGCGCGATTTCACCTTTAACGACGCGGCAAAGCTTGTCGATTACCTGCGCGGCCTTAATATTTCGCACCTGTATCTGTCACCCGTCATGGAATCGACGCCCGGCAGCAATCACGGCTATGACGTCGTCGATTTTGCGCGCGTGAGCGGGGAACGGGGCGGGGAAAAGGCCCTGCTCGAACTCGACCGCCGCGCGAAAGAAGCCGGGCTCGGGATCATCATCGATATCGTTCCGAACCATATGGCGGCTTCCTGCGACAACCCTTATTGGCGCGACGTGCTGCATAAAGGAAAAGAATCCGAATACTGGCACTTCTTCGACCTGTTCGTCGGCACTGACGGAAAAATTCACCTGCCCGTGCTGGGCGAGGCATTCGATGCTTTGGTGAAATCGGGCGAGATCGCGCTGTCCCGCCAGGGCGATAGCCTGAGCATGAAATACGGCGAGCATTGCTTTCCCCTGGCGGGAGAGGGCAGCGACCTCGCGCAACTGGCGGAGGCGCAGCATTACAGGCTTGTCCCGTGGACGCAGACCACGGAGCATATGAGCTACAGGCGTTTTTTCGCCGTGTCCTCGCTCATCGGGTTGCGGGTCGAAGATGAACCCGTCTTCGCGCGAACCCACGAGAAGCTGTTTAACCTGAAAAAAAGTTTAACCGCGCTCGGCGGCGTGCGCGTCGATCATATCGACGGTTTGTCCCGGCCGCGCGAATATCTGCAACGGCTCGGGCAAAGCTTCGACAATGTATGGGTGGAAAAAATCGTCGATGAGGCGGAAGAGCTGCCGGACTGGAATGTGCGCGGCACGACCGGCTACGAGTTCATCGGCCAGGTCAACAGCCTGCTGACAAACGCCGCGGGTTTCGCCGCGCTCGAGCGCCGCTGGAAAACATACACCGCGGCGCCTTGGCCGGACTTCGCGACCTGCGTCCGGCAGTGCAAGGAAGAAGTGCTGGATACGCTGTTCCCCGCCGAACTGCGCCGCGTCGCGGAACTGCTCGCCGGCGCACCGGAAGAAATTCCCGCAGCCACCCAATTCCTGCATGGGCTCACGGTTTGCCTTCCGGTTTACCGTACCTATGATTTCGAGAACCCCGCGGATACCGGGTACCTCGAAGAGGCGGCGGCTGCCGCGCGCGACGCCTATGGGGAAAAGTGGCAGGAGCTTGGCGAAAAATACCTGCATGCCCTGCTCTCCCCTGCAACGGATAAGCAGCATGCCGCGCGCAACGCCTGGCAGCAATTGACCGGCCCCGCGATGGCCAAGGGGCTGGAGGACCGCGCCCATTACCGCTACACGCCGCTCGCGGCTTTGAATGAAGTGGGATGCAAGCCGGAGCTGTCGGCGGAAGCGAATGACCCTGCCGAATATGTCCGGTGGACCCAGGCGCGCCACGTAAAATGGCCCGTTTCGCTAAACGCATCCAGCACGCATGACACGAAACGGTCGGAGGACACGCGCGCGCGTCTTTACGCCCTGGCTGACATGCCCGAAGAATGGTTTGCCTTCGTCGCGGCGGCGGACAAGGCGACCCGGCTCTTTAATGATCCCGCGATGCGCTATTTCTTCTATCAGGCTGTCGTCGGTACTTGGCCCCTCGATGACGCGATTGACGAAACCTATCGCCGGCGGCTGCAGGATTACATGGTGAAGTCGGTCCACGAAGCCACGCTGGCAACCGGCTGGGATAAGCCGAACGCGGCCTACGAGAAGGAGATGGCGCAGTTTATCGACGCGCTGCTCGATAGCGCGGACCTCCGGCAGCTGACGAGCAGCTTCTGCCGCCGGCTTGCCCCTGCGGGGGCTGTCAACGCGCTCGCCGCCCTTACGCTCAAGCTTCTGTCGCCCGCCGTTCCCGATATCTATCAGGGCAATGAAGGCTGGGATTTCAGCCTGGTCGATCCTGACAACCGCCGCGCCGTGGATTATGCGGGACTGGCGGAGTTGGCGGCGGACGCACGAGGCCTGTCCGCGCTGCGGGAAGACTGGCATACCGGCGCCGTCAAGCTTGCATTGACTCGCAAGCTGTTGGCGCTGCGGCGGGAGTCGCCGTTTGGCTGCGCGGATCTGAGGATTTCCAAAGTGGAAGTCGAAGGCCCCGATGCCGACAGTGTTGTCGCGCTTCGGCTGGACGGCGGCGGCGTCAGTCTCATCGTTGCGGTTCCGCGGTTTGCTGGGCGTTATGATTGGGATGAAAGGCTCGCGCGCCGGGATGGTTGGGCCGGAACGAATCTGGTCATCGGGGGGGATCAGGCCGTGGAGGACCAATTGGCAGAAGAAACGCTAACGTCTGCGCAGTTCAGCGAGCTGAGTTTGCTATTCGGCAAATTTCCGGTGGCTGTCGGGAAAATCAGTTAATCGTCCGGCCGTGCAGCGGCACGTCATGAACATGGATGTCCTGTGCCGAGAACTGCCGCAGCACGTCAACCGCGACGTCCTGCATTTTATCCTCCCGCACCGAAACCCATACCACAACCCCGCCACGACGCATCTGCGCGTTCAGGGATTCCTGGTAACGACGCCCGAGCACTTTGGCGAGGCCGTACCCGACAAGCGCGCCGGCAACACCTGCCGTCACCGCCGCGGCAATAATGAAAAGTATTGAGGCGCCGGCAGCTGCTGCGGCAACAGCGCCGCCCACGGCCGAGATATACATGGGCGCGCCGATCAGCGAGCCTTCCATTTCTCCCAGGATTTCGACGGGAATCGGCACCTGACGCTCCGCCGAAGGATCATCCTTGACGTCATCCGCATGCCGACCGAGCTCGCTGTCCTGCGCAAGCGGGCTCAGCTCGTTCGCATAGACGCCGATCTCCTGCCGCATGAATCCGCGCTCTTCGAGGGCATCGAGGGCGTGCTGCAGCTTTCGGGCGTCGTTAAAGACGCCAACGGCCTCACGGACGGTCGGATTGATTGTCTCTTGCATCATTCGCTCCCTTGGTCACACGCGACCGGATTGTCTGCATATCCTGCTTGGCTGCATCGACGCTGCTGTTCAAGCGCTCTTTGGTATTCTTTACGGATTCACGGACGCTCGTGCGCATTCCCTCGGCCGCTTCTCGTCCCGTGCTCGGTTCAACGAACCAGACGATCGCCGCGATGACGAGAAGCGCTAAAAGGATGCGGGTAATACCGTTCATCTTGCGGCCCTTCTAATGCTTTTCGCTGGACTGCACCGCGTAAAGGCGGTGATCAAGCGGCTTTTCCACAGGTTCAATCGTGTTTTCGGAGGCCCACCAGGCGAGAAGGAGTTTTTTCTGGTTCACGAGTTCTTCGTACCGGCGCTGGAGAATGGAATTGGCCTGGATCGCCTGCCAGACTTTCTTCTCCTCTTCCCAGTCAAGCTGGGCGTCCACAAGTGCCTGGATGTCGTAATCGTTGACGTCTTTTTCGCCCATCTTCAAAAAGCCGCCTCGCTGCGGCCCTCCCTTAGTTCGCAAACAGAACGGAAGCATCGATAGTTCCGTCAATACGCGCCGGAACCAAGTTATACGTCAAAGGGTTAGCGGTTCGTACACGGCGGCGTGGCGGATGATTGCGCTAAGTCGCTGAAATTAACCGGAAAAAGGAGACACGCCATGTTACAGTGGGCCTTTTCATTTCTGATCCTTGCCGTTATCGCGGCATTCCTGGGTTTCGGCGGTCTTGCGGTAATGTCCGTGGAAATTGGCCGGATCCTGTTTGTCGCTTTCTTGGTGCTGTTTATCGTCGCCTATGCGGTACATGCACTACAGGGCAAGGCGCCACCCGCCTAGTTCCATAGACATAACGTGAAAAGCTAAAAAAATGGTGCTCTGCGGAGCACCATTTTTTTATATATTGGGACTGCGTCCACCAGCAAGGCAGGCCCCCATCCGCACGCTGCTCACCACCTACCGTAATTACCTATTCCTGCTGCTCGTCATTCTGGCGAGTTTCGGCATGATCGCCGGCTTTTTGTTGACGGGCGCGCGTCAGATAGACACGGCAATCCTGGGGGTCGAGCATGCTGAAACGGCCATGCGGAAAAACCAGGACTTCGGACTGCGGGTCGAACAGATGATCGCGGCCGCCCGCGGCTACGCCCTGACCGCCAACCGTAAATTCGCCGCTGATTATACGCAGGCAAAGGCGGAAGTATCGGACACACTCGCCGATATCGACCGGCTCATGGCGGCCCTGCCCGGCCTGTCGCCGAGCCGGCTGGAGGAACTGCATGACTATTTCCTCAAATACACGACCAGCCTTGACGCGCAATTCGCCGCGCCGGGCAAAAAATCAGGAATTATCGCGGCCGAAAACCTGCGCGGCGATCTCGCGCGGGTAAACAGGGATATTCTGCTCGAATCCCAGAAATTGCTTGGCGACCAGCGTACCGGGCTGGCGGAGCTGCGCCGGCGCGCCATTGAGCGCATCCTTATCTGCTGCATCGCGATGGCGGTGCTGTTCATGGTCATTAACGCCTGGTACCTGCGCGCGCGGATGGCGCGTGACCGCGCGGAACGCGAGCTTGCGGATTCCGAACAGGCCTTCCGCCTCGCGATCGAAGGGTCGAGCGACGGCTTTTTTGAATGGAATTTCCAGCGCGACAGGGCTTTTTATTCGAAGCAGTACCTCGCCATGCTGGGGTATGACGACCTGCCGGTGCAGGGGGCGCTCGCTTCTTTTGGGGACCTGATACACCCGGAAGACAAGGAGCGGGTATTAGGCCTGATCGAGCAGTACCGTGCCGGAGAAACAGGCGAATACCTAGGTGTGTTCCGCCTGCGGCACCGGACGGGCCGCTGGATATGGGTCAATGCCCGCGGCCGCGCCGTATATGACAGCGCGGGCCATGCCTATCGCATCGTCGGCGCGCATACCGACATCACCCATATCAAGGCGTATGAAGAAAAACTGGAACGCGCGAAGGAGCGCGCGGAAAAGGCGAACCGCGCCAAGACGGAATTCCTCGCCCATATGAGCCACGAAATACGGACTCCGCTCACCGCCATTTCCGGCATCGCCGAGATCTTCGAGAATACGCAAGCCGGGCTTGATTCCCGCCAGCGGCAGCTGGTGCGCACCCTCAGCTCGAGCACGGCCTCGCTCAAGGACCTGATCAACGATATCCTCGATTTCTCCAAGATCGAAAGCGGCGAACTGGAGCTCGCCGAAAAGGCGTTCGACCTGCAGGCGCTGTTTGAGCAGGTCGTCAGTATCTTTTCGGTGAAGGCGTCGGAAAAAGGAATCCGCTTTACGTTTGACTATAATGCGGTCCGCGGGCTGCAGATGCTGGGCGATCCCGTGCGCCTCCGCCAGATTCTTATCAACCTTATCGGCAATGCCATCAAATTCACGCAGGAAGGCCGCGTTGCCGTCACAGCCCGCCGCATCGGCGATGGAAACGACGAACAGCTCCGCCTAGACGTGCAGGACAGCGGGATCGGCATTTCGCCCGAGAACTTCTCGCTTATCTTCGAGCGCTTCAAGCAGGCGGACAGTTCCGTCTCGCGCAAATATGGCGGCACGGGTCTGGGGCTGCCGATTTCGCTGCGTCTCGCGCGCCTTATGGGCGGCGATATTACGGTGGACAGCAAGCCCAAGGAAGGGGCGCTGTTTACCGTCACCCTGCCGCTCCGCCTCGCGGAGCCGCAGCCACTTCAGGACGAGGACGACGGCGATATTGAACCGGGACGCCCTGCCGATATTCGCCAGAAACGCGTCCTGATCGTCGACGACTACGAAGGCAATATCGTCATCCTCTCCTATCTCCTCGACACCCTGAAATGCCCCTACGATGTCGCGCGGACTGGGAAGGAAGCGGTCGATAAATGGGCAGAAACGCCGTTCGACCTCATCCTCATGGATGTGCAAATGCCTGAGATGGACGGCTTCACCGCCACCCAGGAAATCCGGCGGATAGAAACCCAAACGAACCGCCCGCGCACGCCGATCATGGGCATGACCGCCCATGCCTTTATCGGCGACAAGGAACAGTGCCTGAAGGCCGGCATGGATACCTATCTGCCCAAGCCTGTGGTCGAGGCGGATCTCCGGGCCAAAATTTACGAACTTCTCGCCGGCAAATCTGCTTAAGGCAGAAAAAAAGCCCCCGTCGCCGGGGGCTTTTTTGTTTTGAGCAGCTTGCAGCTTAAGCCTGGGCCAGCTTGCTCTCCTCGCTGGCATCGGGCAGCGCGCCGAAAACGCGCTCTGCGGCAACGCGCGGTAGTGCCGGCGTCGTATCAAGCACTTCCTGCAGCTGCTTGCGGGCGCGGAACAGGCGCGAGCGCACGGTGCCGACCGGGATCTGCAGCATTTCAGAGACTTCTTCGTAGCGCAACCCGCGGATGCAGACCAGGACCAGCATATCGCGATGTTCCTGAGAGAGCTGCTTCATCGCCTCTTTCACTTTGGAAAGGTCGGCGGTGACTTCCTGGCTCGGACCGACTTGCGCATGCGCCAGATACGGCTCGGGATCGTACTGGGTTTCGAATTTCTTCTTGCGGCGGTACTGCGACGCAAACAGGTTGAACATGATTTTCGAGGTCCAGCTGAAGAGGTTGGTGCCGGTCTCAAAGTAATCCTGCTTCTCGAGAGCGCGCAGCAGGGTCGACTGGACGAGGTCTTCCGCGTCGCTTGCGTTGCGCGTCAGGCGCAGGGCAAAGCGGCGGAGGTTTTCCATTTCAGCGACGAGGGCTTTTTGCTCAAACATTTGTCAGCTCCTAAGTTCAGTACGGTTGTTTTTGCTACTGATCTAAGGATAGCTTTCGCCTGTAACCGCGTTTTGAAGCTCAAGTAAGCGTCGCGAAAAAAATTGTTTCATTTGCGTGACAAAAACCCTATAAACGACCGGTTATAGTAAATTCCGCGCTTTGAATTTCCATAGAACGGCGATCGGGTGCACAAGGCTACGGTACTGGCAGTAGATGACGACGAAAACCTGCAGCTCGTGATGCGCACGTATCTCGAGAATCAGGGCTATCAGCTGCTGACTGCGTCAAACGGCGCGGAAACCATGGCTAAACTCGAAACGACCCAGCCCGATATCATCCTGCTCGACCTGATGCTGCCGGATAATGACGGCCTCACGCTCCTGATGTCGATTCGCGCGAAAACCCGCGCCCCCGTGATTGTGGTCAGCGGCAAGGACGAGACGGCCGACAAGATCGTGGGCCTGGAAATGGGCGCTGACGACTATTTGACCAAGCCGTTTGAAATGCGCGAGCTGTCAGCCCGCATCAAGGCCGTACTGCGCCGTGCCGCCGCGGACGAGAAGACGCCCACCAACGATAAGGACCAGCCGCTTGCGAAGTCCAAGCGCATTGCTTTCAACGGCTGGCTGCTTGACCGCCAGCAGTACCAGCTTTTTGATGAAAAGCACGCCGCCTCCGACCTTACGACGGGGGAATTCCGGCTGCTGGAGGCGCTGGTGATGGCCCCCAACCGCGTGCTGTCGCGCGAGCAGCTGTTCGAGCTTACCCGCGCCGGCGGAAAATTCGACGCCTATGATCGCGTGATTGATACGCAGGTCGCGCGCATCCGCAAAAAGCTCAACGACGACCCCGCTGCGCCGGCCCTGATCAAGACCGTGCGCGGCGTGGGCTATATGTTCTGCGGCGACGCCAAGAGCATCGATTAGTCACGCAACGGTGAAACAGGAAAAAGCCGCCCTCGTCAAAGGGCGGCTTTTCCGTGTGTGTGCTTCTTCTTAGTGAAGCTTGTTGCCAGTCATATAGCCCGCGAGGGAAGCCAGCAGCACCGAGGTGCGCGGGTTATCCGCGATGGGCTTTTCGAGGCCGTGCGTGGCGCGGTCAATTGCGGCCAGCAATGCCTCTCCCGGGTCTTCGGCTTGCTCGGGTTCATGGCGTTTGCGCTCTGCTTCCATGCCGCCGGCGATGGCGGCAAAAGTCATGCCGACCGCGAGGCCCACGCCGCCGGTGATGACAGCAGCCATCCACGCGGCGTAGTGAAGCATCGCCCAGTCGTAGAGGGCGACGAAAAGGAAGACGATGCCGACAAGCGACATAAAGCCGGAAGAAACAAGCAGGAGAAACTCCGCCTTGCTACGTCCGCGCGCTTTGGACTTGCGGCTGAGAACGCTGTTGATGAGCAGCTGCGCGACCATCGGCTGAATAATGGCCATGGCAGTTACCGGCGGAACAGGAAGCTTGCAACGATACCGGCGGCGAAAGCAAAAGCAACCGCGCTGCGCGGGTTCGCCTTGATCTCGTCATCGATCGCCTTCAGGCTTTCGTCGCTGGAAGCGAGGATCGAATCCAGCTTTTCCGTCGCAAGGTTCTTTACTTCGTTGACCTTGTCAACAGCGAGACCTTTGACTTCGTTGACCTTGCCGATAGCGGCGCCTTTTGCTTCGGCAACTCTGCCGAGACCGGCTGCCTTGATGTCGCCGGTGAGCGCGCAGGCGTCGTCCTTGAGCGCCTGGACGTCGCTGCGGATATCGCTGACGTCAGAGGAGAGCGTCTGGCTGATCGCTCCGGTGCTGGGCTTGCCGCCCATGGTGTTCGTGGTGGTGTTTTGCATGACTGGTCTCCTATGTTGCATGGCACAACGCACTAACAGCGCGGTAGGCATAAAGGTTCACTGGATACACCCTTTGGCGCGATCCAACTGGATTCGCGGCGTTATCCGCGATGCTGCTGCTCCCACTCTTTGAGCTGTTTTTCAGCTTCGTCCCGCGCGATGCCATAATTCTTCTGGATCGTGCCCGCGAGCTTGGTGCGGTCGCCGTTGATGCGCGTCATATCGTCGTCCGTGATTTTGCCCCATTTCTCCTGGATAGAGCCTTTCAGCTCGTTCCACTTGCCTTGCAGAATGTCTTCGTTCATTGCGCCATCCTTTGAAAGGGATTCCGGCCTGAACCCGTAAGGGCGCAGGCCGGATACCGATTGTTTATTTGTGGTTGTCTTTGTAGGTGTTGAACTTCGCCGTCTGGTTCTGGCTCAGTTTCAGGTCGACATTCTTGCCGTCGCGGACAAGACGGCCGGTATCGAAATCGAGCGCGACCTTGTCGCCGCCCATGGCGAGTACCTTGCCATAGCTCGCGATGATCATGTCGGCTTTGCCGGCTTTGAGCGATACGTTATCGATGGTCGCCAGTTTTTCGCCTTGCGCATCGACGATATTGCCGTCAAGCAGGCCCTTCACGCTGTAGCCGTTGGCAGGGATGACGCGAACGTTATCCTTGTCCGACTTGTCGTAGGAGAATTCAGCGACCTTGTCGAGAGTCTGCTCGGTGATCGGCATGACGACGTCGCCATCCGCCTGGCGGCTGATGATGGCGTCATAGTCGAAGGCCGCAAGCTTGCCGCCCATGCCCGCGAAATCGCCGTCTTTCACGACAATCAGTTTTGCATCGCCGTTCGCGTCAAGGATAACGTCCTCGACGGTTGCGATGCGGTCATTCGCCTGGTTGACCACCGGCTTGCCGATGATGCCGTCAGCCGTCGTCGCCGATTTGATCGTGACGGGGGAGGCCTTCACCTTCACGTCCTCGTCAATCAGGGATGCCTTGATCTCGTCGGCGGTGTTGCGCATCGACGCGGAAGCTTTAGCCGTGGCGTCGGAGATGTCTTCCTTGACCTCGGTGTTGTTCTGGTTGCGGTCAACAATCGAGCCGCTATCCTTGCCACGCGAGCCGTAGGACTCTTCCTGGTTGTATTCCTTGTTCATTTCTTTGGCGGTTTCAGCCATTGCCGGTGCGGCAACGAGCAGCGCAAGGGCGGAAACGGCGCCGAGCAGGGTGAGTTTTTTCATGGGGTAGCTCCTTTGAGTGTTAAGCGTCGGCGCGCTTACCTCCACACCGCTGTTATGGTTCCCGATTTAGGAGGTCTCATCAAAGCCTTCGGAGTTGCCATATTGAAGGAACTACTTTTACGATCACATCGTTTGCGCCCTGAGATAACCCTTAATGGAGAACCCCATGAAAAAGACCGGATTTATGATGCTTTGCGCCGCGGCCGCGCTGTTGGCAAACCAGGCAGTTGCCGAAACCACCGTCGTCCACGAAAGAATTGTAGAAGTACCTGCCGCCAAGTCTACGGTGACCACCACCACGACCCCGACGACAATTGAAACGACCACCAGCACGACCACTTCCTCCTCGAAGCTGACGGAAACGGCTGTCGTTCCCGCGCCGCTCGCGCCCACCACCCGCGCGCTTCATATCCAGGATTTCGACGCTGACCGCAACGGCCTGCTCTCCCGCGCCGAAGTGGGCGAGATGATTTTCGGCCTTTACGACACCGACGGCAACATGGTCATCGACAACAATGAATTCGAGCGCCCGGCCGTCCTGACCGTCGCGCCGATGGAGAAAATGACGAAGATCACTTACGACTTCGACAATGACGGCATGGCCGACAAGCAGGAAGTCACCTACGAGCGCTTCATGGAATACACGCAGCTCTCGCGCTTCGACAAAAACAACAATGGTCTGTCGCCGCATGAATTCACCGGCAAGGCGTTCAACCAGGTCGACGTCGACGACAGCAAGGCCATCGAGAAAAAGGAATGGCAAGGCGTTTATAACGAGGCGATCGACGCTAAAAACCGCGCCGAAGCAGCCCTGAACAAATAACCACCGTCCGGGATTCGCTCCCTGCCCTGAGACTGAATCCCGGTAAACACCGTCCGGCCCCCTGCCCTGGGCCGGACGGTTTTCTTTTGGAACAAAGATTTAGGGTGCGGGTTTGTCGGGTGATGCAATTCACCCAAGGAGAACGACCCATGACGACATCCCTCACCTCTAAACTGCGCGCACCGGTAATCGCCCTTGCGCTTCTTTCCCTGACCGCTTGCAGCGGCATGAATTCCACCCAGCAGCGCACCCTGTCAGGCGCCGGTATCGGCGCGGGCGTCGGCGCTGTCGGCACGGCGGTCACCGGCGGCTGCGTTGGCTGCGGCGCGGCGATCGGTGCGGGCGTCGGCGCTGTCGGCGGCTACCTCTACGACAAGAACCACGAATAACCGCTTCTTTCAGAGGCTGGACAGGCAAGGGGCGGCCAGCATGACTGGCCGCCCCTTGCTATTTCCTGTCCCGCGAATGTTACCGTGACGGGCCGCGACGGGTAGGCGCAGGCGCCGCGCGATGGGCGGGCGCCACGTTGACGACGCCCTTGACGAGCGGAATGGTCGAGGCGTCGATATTGACCCCCGTCCGCTGCGTTTCCTCGACATAATCCGGGTGGAAAAGGAAGACGCTGTCGACGGTGTATTGCCCCGTGGCGAAGTTGATGGTGTAGGTGTCGCCGTTCCAGATCTTTACCTGGAACACGCCTTCTTCAACATTGCCTTTGACCGTGAAGGCGCGGACATATTCGCCGCGCTCGCGAACGTTTTTGTCGTATTCAAAGGCGCTGCCAGGCATCTGCACGCCGCTGCCCTGGATAGCCGGGCTTTTCATCGAGACGGTTTGTTCGGTGCGCTGCCCCTGCGGCAGGGCGGTGAAGCGCATGGTGATGCCGTCGGAGCCTAGGTTTTCCTCGCCCACATGGCTATAGGTCACACGGCTCGTGCCGCGCACGCCGGTCGGGAAGAACTCGACGCGGTTGCCGGCATAGGGGCCCGAGGCGACCAGCAGGCTGACACCGCCTTTTTCGAAAAGTGACACATGCACCGCGAAATCGCTGCCGAACGGAACGGCCTGCCCGGTGGCGCTCAGATAGGCTTCGCCGGTGCCCGTCATGCGGCCGGCGCGATCAGTTTCCTTATAAATCAAAACCTGGTCGCGGTAGATCACGCTCTGCTTGTCCGCAATGCTCTGGAACAAGATGGCGCCGGTGTTCTCATCCTGCGGAACGGGCTGCTGGCGGGTCACAGGCGGCTGAGCAGTCTGGGTCTGCGTGACGGCAGGGGGCTGGGGCGCCGGCTGCTTCTCGCTGCTCGAATTGAAAACGGCGGTGAGACCGAGGGTCAGCACAAGCGCGCCGGTCGCAATGCCGCCGCCGATCAGCCATTTTTTCCTGGTCGCCGTTTTGACGGCCGTTTCCTTTTGCTCGGCTGCGCTCTCCTCGCCGAGGCGGATCTTGCCGATGCCTTTGTCGTCTTTTTTCTTCGGGTTGAAGTCGAAATCGCCCATCTCTCACACTCCTCAAATTTTCTTGCCTAAAGCGTCGGCTGTTTCGGGGTCGGCGCGGTCGGCGCCGGAGCCGGTTTCGGCAGCAGGCGGTCGCGAATATATTTTTGCGCCCCGGCTATTTTCGCCGGCAGTGCCTCGATGCGGTCGATCAGATAAATCGGAGTGCTGGCGCGAATGAACGCGTCGATCTGCTTTTCCATCGCCGGCGAATAATCCTGGCTCTCCTTCAGGCCTTCCTTGAAGCCCTGTACGCGCAGGATGAACGCGTCTTTCTTTTCCTGCAGCTCGCGGTCGCGCTTGGTGCCCGGCAGCGAAACGGCGGCTTCTGCCAGCGCTTTGTACTGGAACTTGATGTCGAGCAGGTCGAGGTAGTTAAGCAGGTCGTCGATATCGCCCTGCTTGTATATTCCCTTCCGCTCGAGCATGTCTTTCTGCGGGCTGTCCGTCAGCGTTTCTCGGAAATAGACAAGCGAGCGCGCGGAGACGAACAGCATCGCATTGACATCGTCCGGCGTCAGCGGATAGCCGATTTTGCGATCGAAATAATTGTAGGTTTGCTGGGCATCCGGGTCAATCAGCAGCCCCTTGCGAAGTTCCTTGCTTTTCAGGTCCAGCTCCTTGCCCCAGTCCGCTTCATCGACATGGAAGAAACGGAAAACGGCGCCGAACAGCTCTTCGCGTGCGGCATTAAAGCGATCGACCATCTCTTGCGTGAAATGCCCGCTTTTCGCGAGCGCGACTGCCAGCTCATCGCCGCCCTTGGCGGTCGGGTCTGCATAGAAATCCTGCACCTGCTTCAGCTTCACGCCTGCGTATTTGACCAGCGTATCCGTGAAAAGCTGCATTTTATCAAAAATCGCGATCTCGCCGAAGCTGCGGAGGTCTTCCTCCAGCGTCGTCTCCGAGATGAAAATGGCATCGTGGGACGCGATCAATTCGCCGAGGATATTCTCGCCTCTCAATCCGTCCTGATAGCGCTCCAGCGCCTCGAGATCGGATTTGAGGAATTTGCCGGCCTGACCCGGGTAGATATCACCGACTGCCGCAAGCGTGCCGGTCGTATCGACGAGGTAGCCGCGCTTCAGCAGAAGGTTCTTGTAGTAATGCTTGCCGAGATCGTCGCGGTCCTGCTTATCATGCGGCACGGCGCCATTGGCCATGCGGGAATATTCCCATACTGCCAGATGCTCGACCGCCTTTTCGAAGGTCAGCGGGCCGTCTTCGCCCTTACCGAGCACCCTCACGACTTCGACGATGCGCTCGTCCTTGTTCACCTGAACCAGGTATTTATTCGGCTCTTCCTCGACGAGCAGCACATACCACCCGTCGCCCTTGCCGGGCGCGGGCGACATGCCCATCCAGGAGATTTTCTGGTCATCTTCATCGGCAGGATAGCCGACCGTCCGGGCATCAATCCGCGCGCGCTTGGCATCCGGCGCGGCTGCGCCGGAAAACTTATTGCTGACAAGCTTGGGCGATTGATCGAGTGCCATGACGGCCGGCTCCTGTTCGATTCGTTAGGGTTTCGGCTTGTTGGCCAGCAGGTCCTTCATCGCCGCGGTCGCCGCGGTTTCAGCCGCTTCCTGCACCGGGCGGGGCGCGGTCACTTGCGCCGCCGCCTCGCGGAATTTCTGGCCGGCGACGTCGAGGGCCGCGCGCTGGGCTTCCATCTTCGCGTTGAACTCGGTCATGAACACGAGGTCATCCTTGATGTCCTGCGTGCGCTTCTCGAGGTGCTGGATGACCTTGACCGGGTCGAGGGTGCCGTGGCCAAAAGCCGCGCGCGACATCGCCTTGGTCATGTCGGAGAGTTTCTGCGACTGTTCGAAAATCTTGTCGCCGAACTTGTCCGCCGCATCGACGCTTTCAGCAATTTCACTGACCTGCGCGGCGGTTGCGGCTTCAGCGAGGATCGCAGTCCACTGGCCCTGCGAAATCGTCAGGTGGCTGTCGATTTTCAGCTGGCTCATCGCGAGCGCTTCCTGCAGGTCGTCGATCGTCTTCAGCTGGACGAGGCTCGACTTGTGGAAGGTGTCCATATCGGTCACTTTCGCGTTGAGGACGGTTCCGGCCAGGCGGATGTTGCGCAGCTCGACCTGTTTCAGGGGGCTGGTCGACGCCTCCTGCTCCAGTTTCGGCAGCACGTCTTCCTTCACTTGGCGATATTTTTCTAGCGCCGCGCCGACATAGATGCCGTAATCGGAATAGGCGGTCAGACGGGCTTCCTCGAGCGTGTTGAGGTCCTTGATCACGCCCGGGATTTTTGCTTTCGATTCCTCGAGATCCGCGACGACATCGGCCAACTGCAGCAGGCTCTTGTCGATTTCATGGCGGATGTTGTCCATGTTCGAATCCTTGCCGCCGCCCATGCCGGTGAAGAAGTAGCCGACTTTTTTCAGGACGTACATGAACGGGCTTTTCTTGAAAGACAACGCCGCCATTTTCAGCTTGCGGTCGACTTTCGCCGAATAATCGGCCGCGAGACGGCCGACAGTCTGGAAGTCGAAGTTCTCGAGCTTTTCCTTGATCTGGGCGAAACCGCCGAGGAAGCTCGTCGCGTTCTGCGCGCGCTTCACGATCGCTTCGGAGGATTCACGCAACACATCCGTCGGCTCCTTGCCGAAGACGGTGATCGAGTTGAGGTCTTTCAGGTCGATGGAAGCAATCAGCTTGTCCATCTTCGCCTTGGTTTCAGGGTCCGCTTTGCGGTAATCAACGATGTCTTCGTTGAACGCCTTGCCGGCCGCGCCGCCGAAAGCGTCGGCGATGTTTTTGTTGTCGAGAATATTGTCAGGCATGTGTGCTTCCTTTTGGTTTATGTGGATTGGTTGGTATTCTTTAAAAATTATCTGCCGCTGATCCCGCGGGAGCCGATGCCGATGCCGCTTGATCCGCCGCGTTCGGTAATGCCCCGGTTGCCGATCCCGATATTGGTGCTCGGCGTGTATGACGGCAGGTCGGGCGTCGTATCGACCTGCGGCGTCCGGCGGGCGACGCTTTCGAATTCTTTCTGCAGGCGGATGCGCTCGCGCTCTGCCTCGGCCGCGATGCGCTGGCGCTCGATTTCGGCCAGGCGGCGCTGTTCCGCCTCGTAGGCCTCGATTTCCGAATTTACGTTGCGCTCGAGAGTGCCGAAGCTGAAAGCGATCTGCGTTTGTGCAACGCTGACCGATCCCAGTTTGCCGACCATTGCCTGCAGCGTGTCATAGTCCGTGTTGGGGGGCGCAGTCAGCAGTTCGAGGCTGTCGCTCGCCGAGGACAGCGCCGCCGCAGCCGCTCCGCCCGAGCGCGCGGCTTCAGCCGCCATCCGCGCGAGCGGCTGGATGTCAAAGTTGATCGACTCATTACCGACCACTTTAACGCCGGCCTCCAGGGTGGGGCCGGGTTCATTGAGTTTCTGCAGCGTGCCGCCGGCAAGCGATGCCTGCGTCTTTACGGTCGCTGCGAGGGTGGAAAGGCTGGCCGCCTTCAGCGTATTCAGCGCAATCACGTCTGCTTCATGCCCGGGCACGTCGCGCAGCAGGTTTTTGACGAAGTCGGCAGAGGCGAGCACGCTTTTCTCGATGATTCCACCGATGTCGCGCGCGATTCCCTGGCTGCCACGATAGCTGCCGTCGAGGGTCGCCATGCGGCGGCCGATGCCGGTCAGCTCGTCATACTGCTCCTGCTTTGCCGCCTGTTCGCCCTGCAGTTTCTTCTCGTTCTTGCGGCGATCGGCGATTTCAAGCGCGTCTTCATAGTAGTTGCCGAATTGCTTGCTGTACTCGCTCACCACCTTATAGGCCCGATGCGGCCCGCGATAGCCCACGAGCCAGAGCAGGAAGCGGCCGACGCCCTTCCAGCCGAATTTGGAATAGTTCTCGTAGCTTTCCGGCGTGACCTGCAGCTTCGGCTTACCTTTATACTTCTCGTTATGGTCCTTAATCTTTTTGGACGTCACGTCGAACTGGGCGATTTCGGGCGAGATTTCGGCCAGCGCGGAGGCGATCAGTTCGATGCCTTCTTTCACTTCAGCAGCCTTGTGCGCGACTTCCTGACGCGTACCCCATTTTTCCTCAAGCGCGGCGCGTTCCTTGCGGTTGTCGGCGTCCTTTTGCGTCCAGTCAGCGACAATAGCGGTAAAATCATGGCCGATGCGCGCGTCTTTCGCAGCGCGGCTGAGGGCTGCGTAACGGTCCGCATCATCAGCGATCACGATCGCATGCGCTGCCGCATCCACCGCGTCTAACGCCTTGCCTAGATCGGAGGTGACGTTCTTTGCCGCAGCGTCGAAAGAAGCGACGACTGCCTCCTGCTTGCCAATGAGTTTGTCGATCGAGCTTTTAATGCTGATGATGGTCGCGTAAGACATATAAGATACCGCCGCGTTACGAGTTGTCATATATTAATGGCTGCCCCTTCTAGGAAGAATCTAGCGTTATGTCAATGATGAATCTGCCGAAAGCAGGTTCAAGAATTAAACGGCTGATATGGCGCTCTAAAATATTCGGCAGGCACCCGTCGCGCTGCGCTAAACTTGGGCCTGTTTCGGGATTCGTATAACGCAGATGAAAATCGTCATTAAGATCGGCACTCAGGCGATCCTCGCCAGCGACGGCACGCTGTTGAAAAGCGCGATGCCGGCCTTGGTGCGCCAAGTGGCTAAGCTGCAGCAGGCTGGCCACCGCGTCGTGCTGGTCAGCTCGGGTGCCGTTGCCTCGGGGCGGCGCGTCGCTCGCGAAAGCCTGGGCCGGGAATACGGCGGCACGCTTGGGGAAAAGCAGCTGCTCGCGAGCCTCGGCCAGCCGGAACTGATGCAGGCCTATGCGAAACTTTTCCGCCCGCATGGCATCGCCGTCGCGCAATTGCTGCTGACCAAGCAGGATTTCCACACCCGCAAGCATTACCTGAACATCGCACGCCTGCTGCGCGAGACGCTGGAGGCGGGCAACATCATCCCGATCATCAATGAAAATGACAGCGTCGCGGTCGAGGAGCTGATGTTCACCGATAACGACGAGTTGGCGGGCCTGATCGCCGCGCAGTTGAATGCCGACAAGCTTCTTATCCTCACAAGCGTCGAAGGCGTCTATGACCGTAACCCCGACGAGGCGGGCGCCAAAATCATTCCCCTAATCAATCCGGAAAAAGACGGATGGCCGAAGGTTTCCGCCACGAAAACGGCGCTCGGCCGCGGCGGCATGGCAAGCAAGCTCGGCACCGCGCGCAAGATGTCCGATCTTGGCGTTACTACCCATATCGCGGCAATGAAGGTGAAGGACGTCATTCTGCGCCTTGCGGACGGCGAATCAATCGGCACGACGATCCTGCCGCGCAAGAAGAGATCGAACCTGAAAAAGTGGATCGCCTTTGATTCCGCACGCAAAAGCGGCGTCATTCGCGTCAATGCGCAGTTATATGCGCTGTTGAAGGATAGCAGCCGCGCGCTCAGCATCCTGCCGGTCGGCATCAAGGCATGCAGCGGAAGTTTTGAGAAGGGCGATATGGTCGAGGTCGCTGACCCCGACGGCCGCCGCATTGGCGTCGGCATCGCACGCTACGGCGCGGAAAAGCTGCGCGAGCATATGGGGCAGAAAAACCGCCCTGAGTTAATACATTACGACCAGCTTCATATCGATGCCGGGGGCGAGACATGACGGACGTCACGGCGCAGTTGTGTGCTGCGCAGGCCGCTTCACCGGTTCTCGCGGGTCTGGATGATGCGAAACGCAAGGCGGTATTGTTGTCGCTCGCCGACGCGCTGCGGCAGGACACGGCAAATATTCTGGCGGAAAACGAAAAAGACCTTGCGGCGATGCCCAAGCACGATCCGCGCTACGACCGGTTACAACTGACGGAGGAGCGGATCGCGGCGATTGCCGCCGAGCTGCGCACCGTCGCCTCCCTCCCCTCGCCGCTCGGCATCACCCAGCTGGAGCGCGATCTTCCCAACGGCCTGCATATCGAGCGCATCTCGGTGCCGCTGGGACTGGTCGGCGTAATCTATGAAGCGCGCCCGAATGTGACGGTTGATGTTTTTGCGCTCTGTTTCAAGTCCGGAAATGCCTGCGCGCTGAAAGGCGGCAAGGAAGCATGGCATAGCAACGCCGCCTTTTCCGCGATCATAAGCGAAACGCTTTCCAGCCATGGTCTCCCGGCCGCCGCAGCCACGCTGCTGCCCCCCGACCGGTCAGCGGCGGAAGTCCTGATGAATGCGAGCGGTATCGTCGATGTGCTGATCCCGCGCGGCAGCCAGGGACTGATCGACTCCGTACGGCAGAACGCCCGTGTGCCGGTCATCGAAACAGGCGCAGGCATCGTTCATACCTATTTCGACGAAAGCGGCGACGTTGAGAAAGGCCGCGCGATTGTGTTTAACGCCAAAACGCGGCGCGTGAGCGTCTGCAATGCGCTCGATACGCTGATTATTCATGTAAACCGCCTGGCCGACCTTCCCGCACTGGTATCCGGACTGTCGGAGAAAAACGTCGAGGTCTTCGCCGACCCGCCCGCTCTTGCGGCGTTGGCTGGTCGCTATGACGGCCCGCTGCGCCCCGCGCAGGAGGATAGTTTCGGCTGCGAATTTCTTTCCTACAAAATGGCGGTGAAGTCAGTCCCTTCCCTCGATGCTGCGCTCGCGCATATCCGTGCGCACTCCTCCCGGCATAGCGAGGCGATTATTGCCGAAGACGAAGCGACGATTGAACGCTTCCTGCGCGAAGTGGACGCGGCGGCCGTCTATGCCAATGCCTCGACCGCTTTCACGGATGGGGGGCAATTTGGCATGGGCGCGGAAATCGGCATCAGCACGCAGAAACTGCATGCGCGCGGGCCTATGGGGCTGGAAGCGCTGACGAGTTATAAATGGGTGGTAAGGGGCAATGGCCAGACGCGCAGATAATAAAGAAGACACGCTGGCGCCGCTGACGGCGAATGTGCGGCTGCTGGGCGGGATGCTTGGCGACACCATCACGACCTTCGAAGGCAAGCGCATTTTTGACAAGGTGGAGGCCCTGCGCCGCCTGTCGCAGAAAAGCCGTCTTGGCGACAAAACCGCGCCGCGCGCAATCGAGCAGGAACTGGCGGGGCTCAGCCATGCCGAGAAATACAAAGTCGCCAAGGCCTTCACGGAATTCCTGCGCCTCGCCAACCTTTGCGAGCAGGTTCACCGCATCCGCCGCCGCAACGATTACCGCCGCCTCGGCAAGGATGCGCAGCGCGCGTCGCCCTATGACACTTTCGAGCGCCTGCGGGCGCGCGGGTTGCCGGAGAAAACCATCCGTGAGGCGATGCGCGACGTGCAGATCGAGCTTGTGCTGACCGCGCATCCGACTGAGGCCATGCGACCCCAGGCCGTGCGGGCCTATCGCGATCTATCGATCGCGCTGCTGAAGCTCGACCACGACACGCTTGCGCCGTATGAGCGGGACGTCGTCATGCGCGACGTCGCCTCCCTTATTACGCAGCTTTGGCTCTCGGGCGCTGTGCGCGAGCGCAAGCCGACGCCCGTGGATGAGGCCCGCTATGGCCTCGAGGTGGCGGAGCGCATCCTGTGGCGGGCCATTCCCGATTTCCATCACCTGATGAGCGCGGCCTATAAAGAGGTGGTCGGTGATATGGCCGGTGTTTACCCGCGCCCGATCCGTTTTGGATCCTGGATGGGCGGCGACCGTGACGGTCATCCCGGTGTCACCGCCGATATAACGCGCAAAGTATTGCGCGAAGCGTCGAACGCGGCGACGGCGAAATACCTGATCGCCCTCAAAAACCTGCGGGAGAATTTTGCCTTCGACAAGGATGGCGAAAGCGCTGAGCTGCATGATTATTGCCTCAGCCAGATCGCAAAGGCGGAGCGGCGCCTGCGCGAATTCCGCCGTACCCTTTCCGGCCTGACGCGCAACGAGTTGCTGTCAATCTTGTACGACATGCAGGATTATCTGCATAAGAACAAAGCCGGCGCGCTCGCCGGCGTGCCGCTGCAGGAGCTTATCTGGCGCATTCGCGTCTTCGGCCTTTGTTTCCTGAAGCTCGATATCCGCCAAAGCTCGGACCGCCATGCAGCGGCGGTCGAGGAAATTTTAGGCACGGCCTATGCGAAAGCGGATGAGGCAAAAAAAATCACCTTGCTGGAAAAGGCGATAAGGGCCACGAAATTCCGCCTGCCCAAAAAGCTATCCGCGGATACCGCCGAAGTCATAGATACGCTTCGCGTCTATAACGAATTTCCCGGCGAGTTCTTTGGGCCCTACATCATTTCCATGGCGGAGACGGTGTCCGATCTGCTCGGCGTGCAGTTCCTCATGAAGGCAGCAGGCGTGAAGGCAAACATCCCGATCAGCCCGCTTTTTGAAACGCCCGCGAGCCTGAAATCGGCCGTGAACACAATGGCTGCCCTTTATAATAGCCGTGTCTATCGTAAACATGCGGGCGCGGAACAGCAGATCATGGTCGGATATTCGGATTCGTCCAAGCGCGGCGGCTACCTCGCGGCTGCCTGGGAAATTTACGGGCTGCAGACGTCGCTGCTTGCCATCGGCAAAAAACACGGGTTGCAGACGACCTTCTTCCATGGCCGCGGCGGCAGCGTCGCGCGCGGCGGAGGCCCGATCGAAACGGCCTTGCTGGCATTGCCACGCCCCATGGAGACAAAGCGCATCCGCATCACCGAGCAGGGCGAAGTGATCGATTCAAAATTCGGGCTGCCGGGCGTCGCCGAGCGGACGATGGAGCTTTATCTTTCCGGCTTTCTGGATGCCGTGCTGTCAAAGCCGCAGCCGCGCCACGCGGCCTGGGATAAAGCGATGCAGCGCATCGCCGATGTGTCGGAGAAAGCCTTTCGCAAAACGATTTACGAGACGCCGGAATTCATGGACCATTTCCAGCAGCTCACGCCTGCGCCGGAACTGGGCCTGTTGAAGATCGGCAGCCGCCCGGGCCGGCGCAAAAAGGGCGGCGGCCTCGACAGCATGCGGGCAATCCCCTGGGTATTCGGCTGGACGCAATCGCGCACGATGCTGCCCGCCTGGCTGGGCGTGGGCGACGCGCTGAATGCTGAAATCGCAGCCGGAAACCTCGAGCAATTGCGCGAAATGTATGCGGAATGGCCTTTCTTTCAGGCTGTCACGGATCTTGTCGAAATGGTCGTTGCGAAGGCGGATGCGGAAATTACGCGTTACTATTCGCAATTGCTGGTCGAACCGCGGCTGCAATACCTGACCGAGGAATATTTGCACAGGCTGCAATCCACGGGCGAAATGCTGCGGAAGGTGACAGCCCGTGACGATCTCCTCGAAAAATCACCCGTGCTGGCGCGCTCCATTCGCATCCGCACGCCCTATGTCGATGTGCTGAATATCCTGCAGGCGCATTTGTTGAAGGAATATCGCAGCCTTAAAAACCCGCCGAAGGAATTGCGCAAGACGCTTGCGCTGACAATCGGCGGCATTTCGGCCGGGATGCGCAACACAGGCTAAAGCCGGCTGCGACAGATTTCGTAGAGCATCACGCCGGTGGATACCGCCAGGTTCAGCGATTCTGCGCCGCCTGCCATTGGGATTTTAACCAGGCTGGTGCAGGCTTTTACAGCCTCGTCGGACAGGCCGTTCGATTCACTGCCCATGAGCAGCAACAGGGGGGACGCGTAGTCTGCCTTGCGGTAATCGGTATCGGTGCGCAGATGGGTGCCGATCACGCGGCCTTTCCAGCTTGCGCGCCAGAGCAGAAATTCTTTCACGCTTGCCTGCGCGACCGGCACGCGCGCGAAGGAACCCATGGTGGCGCGGATCGTCTCCGGCGCATAAGGGTCGCAGGTGTCACCGATCAGCATCACGCCATCGGCCTTCACCGCATCAGCCGTGCGGATGATGGTGCCGAGGTTGCCGGGGTCACGAATGCCCTCCAGCCCGACCCACAGCCCCGCGGTTACGGCCGCAAGGCCGGCAGGTTTCATCCGGAACGCCCCGATCACGCTTTGAGCGTTGTCGCGCTGCGTAATACGGCTCAGCAGGTCGTCCGTCAGCTCCAGCACATGCGTTGCCCTCGGCGCGATTGCAGCGATCTCGCGGCTTGCCCGCGGCGCGTAACCGAGCGTTTCCAGCGCGAACCCGCCCGCCAGCGCGTCCTCGACATGGCGCAGCCCCTCGACGAGGAAAACCCCCTCTTCATCGCGGTATTTCTTTGTGCCGAGCGAGCGCAGGCGCTTCACGGCGGGGTTAGCGGCGCTGGTGATTGTTTTTCCGGTGTCGGCCATGTTCTTCCACTGTTTCAAGACATTACAGCATGCAAGCCGCACCCGCGCAACGTCTGCAACCCGCTTAATTCCTTCACTTTGCGCATGTTTTATGCCATAACCTGCGGCTGGAAAAGGCGAGAAACCATGCTGAGCATCAACAACCTGACATATAAAGTAGGATCGCGCACGCTGATCGAGGATTCGAGCGTGAACGTGATGGACGGCTGGAAAGTCGGCCTGGTCGGGCAGAATGGCACGGGCAAATCGACCCTTTTCAAGCTGATCGCGGGCGAGCTGCATGCCGATAGCGGCACCATCAGCCTTTCCCAGCGCCAGCGCTTCGGCATGGTGCGCCAGGATATCGAGGACACCGAAACCCCGCTGATCGAAATGGTCATCAACGCGCATGAGGAAATGTCGGCGCTGATGAAGGCGACGGAAACCGAGCAGGACCCGAACAAGCTCGGCGATATTTATGACCGCCTGATCGAGCTCGACGCCTACGCAGCGCCGTCGAAGGCCGCCATTCTGCTGACCGGCCTCGGGTTCAAGGACCACCAGCTGACCGAGCCGTTTTCATCCTTCTCCGGCGGCTGGCGGATGCGCGTCGCGCTCGCGGCGGCGCTGTTCGTCGAGCCCGATTTCCTGCTGCTCGACGAGCCGACCAACCACTTGGACCTTGAAGCCATCATGTGGCTGGAGGGATACCTCGCCAATTATCCGCATACGCTTATGGTCATCTCGCACGACCGCGAGCTTTTGAACAAGTGCATCGACCACGTCATCCATATCGACAAGCAGAAACTTGTCGCCTATACCGGCAACTACGACACCTTCGAGCGCGAGCGCGCGGCCAAGCTCGGGTTGCAGCAGAAAATGTTCGAAAAGCAGCAGGCGCAGCGCGCGCATATGCAGGCCTTCGTTGACCGTTTCCGCGCCTCCGCTGCCAAGGCAGCCCAGGCCCAGAGCCGCATCAAGGCGCTCGAGCGCATGGATATCATCGACGAGGTGATGGCGGAGCGTGCCGTGCGCTTCACCTTCCCCTCGCCCGAAAAACTGTCGCCGCCGCTGATCGCGATCCGCCATGTCGATGTCGGCTATACCGAAGGCAAGCCGATCGTGCGCAAGATCCACGAAAACATCGATACCGACGACCGCATCGCGCTTCTCGGCGCGAACGGCAACGGCAAATCCACGATGATGAAGCTGATTGCCGGCAAGCTTTCCCCCATGCAGGGCGAGCTCGTGCGCTCCGGCAAGCTGCGCATCGGCTATTTCTCGCAGCACCAGACGGAAGAGCTCGACGTCAACTCGACGCCATTCCAGGAAATGGCGCGGCTGACCAAGCAGAAGACCGGCGATTACAAGGAACATATCGTCCGCGCGGTGCTGGGCGCGTTCGGTTTCTCCAAGAACCTTGCAGACAACCCGATCAGCAGCTTGAGCGGCGGCGAAAAGGCCCGCCTGCTCTTTGCGTTCATGAGTTTCGACAAGCCGCACCTGCTGCTGCTCGACGAGCCGACCAACCACCTGGACATGGAAGCGCGTGAGGCGCTCGTGCAAGCGCTAAACAACTACGACGGCGCGATCGTGATTGTGAGCCACGACCCGATCATGGTCGAGCGCGTCGCCGACCGCCTCTGGCTCGTCAAGGACGGCGCCTGCCAGAACTTCAACGGCGACCTCGACGACTACCGCGAATTCATCCTGAAATCCCGTCGAGAAGAGCGCAAGGAAGAGAAGGAAAAGCGCGCAAGGGAAAATGCGAAAGAGCCCGTGAAAGACAAGCCGGCCCCCACAATGAGCCCTGCCGCCGCCGCCAGGAAAGCGGCTGATGCAGAAAAACAGGTCGCACGCCTGACTAAGGAAAAAGAACGGCTCGAGGCGCTGATGGCGCTGCCCGAATATTACAACGACCCGAAGAAGATCAAGGAAGCCAAGGCGACCTATAGCGGCGTCATGAAAGACCTTGAAACGCAGGAAGCCGCTTGGCTCGACGCGCAGGAAGCGCAGGAGCAGGCGGCCGGGTAATGAAAACCGTCGCGGTCATCGGCGGCGGACCGGCCGGACTCATCGCGGCGGAAGTTCTGGCGCAGGGCGGGGCAACCGTCCTTGTTTACGACCGCAAGCCGTCGCTCGCGCGCAAGTTTCTCATGGCGGGGCGCGGCGGCCTCAACCTCACCCATTCAGAAGATCTCGATACCTTCATCGCGCGTTACGGCGCTGCCGCTCCGCGCCTCGCGCCCTATATCCGCGATTTTCCGCCGCAAGCGCTGCGTGACTGGTCAGCCGCGCTCGGTGAGGAAACTTTCGTCGGCTCCAGCGGCCGCGTTTTCCCGCAAAGCTTCAAGGCCTCGCCGCTGCTGCGCGCTTGGCAGTCCCGGCTCATTGCGCTTGGCGTACGCTTCCGCTTGCAGCATGACTGGCGCGGCTTTGCCGACGACGGCGCGCTTGTTTTCGCAAAAAACAACGAGACACCAGAAACCGTCACCGCGGACGCCACGTTGCTGGCGCTTGGCGGCGCATCCTGGCCGCGGCTCGGCGCAGATGGCGGCTGGGTGGGTTACCTGCCTGAGATAAAGACTAATCCCTTCCAGCCTTCCAATTGCGGCTTCACCGTCGCCTGGTCCGACATCTTCCGCAACAAATTCGCAGGACAGCCGCTGAAGCCGGTTACGCTCCGTTTCGGCGGGCAGCAGATCGCGGGGGAAGCGATGCTGACCGCGACCGGCATCGAAGGCGGCGCGACCTATGCGCTGTCAGCCGCGCTGCGCGAGGCGATTGCCGCCAGCGGTTCCGCGGAACTGATCATCGACCTGAAACCGGGGGTCACAGAGCCCGCGCTTGCCGAACGCCTGCAGGCGCCGCGCCGCGGCCGCACCCTTGCGAATTTCCTGCGGCAGGAAATCAACCTCGCGCCACCCGCCATCGGCCTGATGCAGGAAGACCGGCAGGTCAATCACTTCGCGCCGGCGGCGCTGGCGCAGCGCATCAAGTCCTGCTCCGTGACGCTGACCGGCATCGCAGGCATCGAGCGGGCCATATCCAGCGCAGGCGGGATCGACTGGGAGGAGCTCGACGACAACCTCATGCTGCGCCGCAAGCCCGGCGTCTTCGCCGCAGGCGAAATGATCGACTGGGAGGCGCCGACCGGCGGCTACCTGCTGCAGGCCTGCTTCGCAACCGGGGTGGCCGCCGCCAAGGGCATCCTGTTGTTTTTGAATAATAAATAGCGACCGGCCGTTAAGCCTTTGTCCTGTAAGGACTTATTTACCCTTTTGCGCCACAATGTAAATACCAGCCATGCCGGGATTCGCCTGGCATCCACCGTCGGACGCAAAACAACCTGATGACATCCACGCGCCGCCAAAGCAAAACGGCCCTCGGCCTCCTACAGCGCCTGCTTGTGTGCGCTATGCTGTGCTTCCTGCAGGCCTGCGCGAAAGGCGCGCCGGTGCCGGGCGGGTCGGAGGCTGTCAACCAACCCTATTTCAACTCCGGCAACGACCTGAAGGAGCGCGTGAACAAGCTCTATCCGGGCATGACGGAGGCCGAGGCGTTCAGGACGCTCGGCGTCAAGAAAGAGCAGATGACGCTCCTTGACCGTATCGGCATCCGCAAAGCGCTGTTCGGCGGCGAGAACGCCCCGCTGCCCGGCACGCCGGAAGAACAGATGGAGATTTACACCGTCATTCAGGAAAGCACGGGCTACAAGCTCGACTACAAGGATGTGCGCAAGAAACACGGCCTGTCCTCCCCCATCCGGATGCAGACGGACGAAAAAGGGGTGAGCTATTCCGTGACCATGGTCTTCCATGGCGGCAATTTGCTGGAGAAGCCGGTCCTGTCGGGGGGCCTCGTCAACGAGACCGACAGTACGACCATTTTCGACTTCCTGAACCCCGGCACGGCGATTGGCCTGATTAAATAACTGATGTAATGCCGCCACAGGCGGCGATTTCTGCGGCAAAAAACCCACAACATTCTTGTTTTATTACCAGAAAACCGCGAAAATTTACCGGAATCAAGAACGATTCGCAGCTTTTCATCGGGTTTTTCCAGTCATGTCCGTTATTGCCGTTTCCGCCGCCACCCCCACCGCCAAGCGGGTGCCGCGCACCCCTGACCGTCCGCTGCCCTTTATCGCCTATGTGCTGAAGCACTGCTCGGTGCCGATGAAGGTACGGGCCGTCGCCGCGATTTTCTGCGAAATCGTCGCGACCGTCTGCGATACGCTGGTGACCTGGGTCTTGGGGCGGATTGTCGGCGCGATCGCGAAAAGCCCGCCCGAAATGCTTTGGAAAAACGTCGGCATCGAACTCGCGCTGCTCGCGGGACTTTGGACGGTGCGCAATATCGCCTACCGCGGACGCGAGTGGATGGAGCGCATCTATGTTCCGGAGCTGCTGAACACCACGCGCACGCTGCTGTTCGCGCGACTGATCCAGCAAAGCCAGTCCTTCCTGCATGCGAATTTCGCCGGCGTTCTCGCGAACCATGTGCGCCGCGCGGGCGACGTCATTTCCTCGCTGCGCGACAAAATGCAGTACAACATCATGTCGCTGCTCGTTCGCTTCATCACTGGCGGATTCCTGCTCTGGACCATCACGCCGCTTTTCGCGTTGTTCGTGCCGGCGTTTATCGTTGTTGGCGCGATCAGCGCGCTCCTGACCGCGCCAAAATGGACGCGGCTTTCCGCGAACCATGCGGAAAAATCCTCGCGCCTGACGGGCTATATCGTCGACAGCACGACGAACCTTTCGATCGTCCAGCAGAATGTCGGCTGGCGCGAAGAACTCGCGCGCCTCGATTACGCCCAAGAGGAAATGACCGAAACCTTCCGCGCGCGCTACCGCTATGTCAGCGTGTTCTGGGGCACCTTCGACTTCATCATGACGATCTTCCTCTGCGGCTTCATGGCGCTTGTCGTCTATGGCTGGCAGCAGGGCCAGGTCGATACAGGGCAGCTCGCCATGACGGTCGGCCTTGCGATGAACATGTTCGGCGCGCTTGCGGGCACCGTCTCGCTGCTGAGTTCGAAGTTCGACGATATCGGCATCTTGCAGGAATCGCTGCAGAAGATCGCGACGCCGCTCAGCGTGTTCGACGCCAAGGGCGCGCCCGACCTTGCCATCAGGCAGGGCGAAATCGAGTTCCGCAACGTTGATTTCAGCTATGTGCCGGGCCAGCCGGTCTTCACTGGCCTCAACCTGAAAATCGCGGCGGGACAGAAGGTCGGCTTCGTCGGCGTTTCCGGCGCGGGGAAAACCACCATCTGCCAGATCCTGCTGCGCGCCTATGACGTGCAGGGCGGCGGCATCTATATCGACGGCCAGAACATCGCCGAAGTGACGCAGGACAGCCTGCATGCCGCGATTTCCGTGATCCCGCAGGAGCCTGTGCTGTTCCACCGCACGCTTGGCGAAAACATCCGCTACGGCCGCGCAGACGCGACGCCCGAAGACATCGAAGCGGCGGCAAAGGCGGCCGAAGCCATGGGTTTCGTCTCCACGCTGCCCAAGGGCTTCGATACGCTGGTCGGCGAGCGCGGCGTGAAGCTGTCGGGCGGCCAGCGCCAGCGCATCGCGATCGCGCGCGCGATCATCAAAAATGCGCCGATCCTTGTCCTTGACGAAGCGACCTCCGCGCTCGACAGCGAAACGGAAAAGGCGATCCAGCTTGCGATGACCGAGGCGATGAAGGGCCGCACGACCGTCGTGATCGCCCACCGCCTGTCCACGCTCAGCAACATGGACCGCATCGTAGTCATGGAGCGCGGACGCATCATCGAAGACGGCTCCTTCCCGTCGCTGCTTGCGAAAAAAGGCGTATTTGCAAAGCTTTGGGAAATGCAGGCGGGCGGCTTCCTGCCGGCAGAACTGCCAAAAGTAGAGGCGGAAACTGTCGCGGCATAACCGCCGATGCTTGACTTATGTGAACGGGCGTGGTCAATTACGGATATGTTCGGAAAAAGCGCATCGCTGATCGTCGTTGCCAACCGCTGGTGGCGGTAACGCCAGCCCTTTTCCTTTTCCAAGCCCATTTCCGTCATTTATGATACGTCAGCCCTGTTAGAAGGCCGGACTCTATGAAGATTTCACACGCCGACAAAAGCCTGCCCTATGCGGCCGGCATCGACTTCCTGCTTGATCGCCTCGACGCCGCGAAGGGCGTCTATATGGCCTCCGACACCGATTATCCCGGCCGTTATTCCCGCTGGGATATCGGCTTCGCCGCGCCGCCGGTCGAAGTGCTCGGCTTTGCCGACCGCGCCGAATTCAGGGCGCTGAACGCGCGCGGGGAAAAAATCCTCGCCATCTTCGCGCAGATCTTCCGCGATCACCCGGACGAGGCATTCACCGCTTCAACGACCGCGCAGCAGCTCACCTGCAAAATCGAGCCAACGACGCGCGTCTTCGCGGAGGAAGAACGTTCCCGCCAGCCCTCGCCGCTCTCCCCCTTGCGCACGCTCATGAAATATACGGCCGCAGCCGAGAATTTCGCCGGTTTCTACGGGGCATTCAAATATGACCTGCTCTTTGCCTTCAACCCGGTGACGCTGAAACATCCGCGGGGCCACGACCACACGTTATTCCAGCTCTACCTGCCCGACAGCATCCACCTGCTCGACCGCCGCAAGGAAACGGTGTTTTGCCGCGAATTTGAATTTAGCTATGCCGGGTTCGATACTGCCGGCATGGCCCGCGATCAAGGGAATACTTCAGCGCCCAAGCCCTCCTCCGGCACCGCAGCTATCACCAGCAATATGTCTGACGAGCAGTATGCGGATATGGTCGCGCGCGCGCAGGAGCATATCCGCAAGGGCGACGTCTTCGAAGTCGTCCTCAGCCGCAAGTTCCGCTCGCCCTATCAGGGCCTGCCGTCGCAGCTGTTCCGCAATATCCGGCGCATCAACCCGAGCCCTTACGAATTCCTCATCCAGCTGGGCGACGAGCAGCTTGTCGGCGCATCGCCAGAAATGTTCGTGCGGGTCGAGGGCAAGCGCGTCGAGAGCTGCCCCATTTCCGGCACCGCCCGGCGCAGCAAATCGCCCGGCCAGGCGGCCGTAATCGAGGATGCGAAAATCCTGCAGGAGCTACTGAATTCCAAGAAGGATGAAGCGGAGCTCACGATGTGCACCGATGTCGACCGCAACGACAAGGCGCGCATCTGCGAGCCCGGTTCCGTGCGCCTGCTCGCTCGCCGCCAGATCGAATCTTACGTCGGTCTCTATCACACCGTCGACCATGTCGAGGGCACGCTGCGCGACGGGTTTGACGGCATCGACGCCTTCCTGTCACATATGTGGGCTGTCACGCTGACCGGCGCGCCAAAGCCTGAAGCCGCAAAGCTCATTGAGAATTTCGAGCCCGAAGCGCGGCAGTATTACGGCGCGGCCGTCGGCGCGCTGCATTTCGACGGCGGCGTCAACACAGGCATCACCATCCGCACGCTGCACTTGAAGGGCGGCGAAGCGGTCTATCAGGCGGGCGCCAGCATCGTTTACGATTCCGTCCCCGCCGAGGAAGCAGCGGAGACCCATACCAAGGCTACCTCGTTCCAGCGGATATTGTCTGGCAATGTTTCGCCGCCTGCCGACCGCGTCGCAGTCAGGAGCGGCGAAGGCAAGACCGTCGTGCTGATCGACAACGAGGACAGCTTCGTCCACACCCTCGCCGATTATATCCGCCAGACCGGCGCGACCGCCGTCACCTACCGCCACGGCACGCCGCTCGAGACGATCCGCCGCCATAACCCGCAGCTCGTCGTCCATTCCCCCGGCCCCGGCCTGCCCGAGCAGTTCAATGTGCCCGGCATGGTCAGGGAAGTCGCGGCGGCCGGCATCCCGCAATTCGGCGTCTGCCTCGGGCTGCAGGGGACGTTCGAGGCCTTCGGCGGCACGCTTGGCTACCTGCAGAACCCGCATCACGGCAAGGTCTGGAACATCACGCATACCGGCCACCTGCTGTTCGACGGCGTGCCGAGCCCCTGCGCGGTTGGCGCCTATCACTCCATCCATGGCTTGCCGGCCTCGCTTCCGGCGGAGCTGGAAGTCACGGCCCGCAACGATAACGGCGTGATCATGGCGCTGCGGCACAAGACGCTGCCGATCTGGGCGGTGCAGTTCCATCCGGAATCGGTCCTCTCGATGCAGGGCTATGTCGGCCACCGCATGATCGAGAACGTGATGAAGCATCTGGCGGGCAGCAAATGACCGCAAAACCAAAACACGCCGACGAAGTCGATAAAAAATGGTCGGATGTGATGACCAAGCTTTGCGACGAGGGCTTTCCGGCGGAGGGCAAGGTGCGCATCCTGCAGGGCGTCAAGGACGAAGACATCACGGGTGAGATGCTCGCCTCCTGCGCCCGCGCGCTCATGCACCGCGCGATGCCGCTCGACCTCAAGGGCATCGATGTCTGCGGCACCGGCGGCGACAAGAGCAAGTCGAACGTAAAGACCTTTAACATCTCGACCGCCGTCGCCTTCGTGGTCGCGGCGGCCGGCGTTTCGGTCATCAAGCACGGAAACCGTGCGGTATCCGGCGTCAGCGGCTCGAGCGACGTGCTGGCCGCGCTCAAAATCCCTGTCGCGACTAACGCCGCCATGGCGAAAATCCAGCACCAGAAACATAACCTCTGCTTCGTCTCCGCGCCCGCCTTCCACCCCTCGCTTGCCAGCCTCGCGCCGGTGCGCAAGGCGCTCGGCCGCCCGACCTTCCTCAACCTGCTCGGCCCGCTCTGCAATCCTGCGCGGACCGCGCGGCAGGTGATGGGCGTCTACGGCTTCCAGCCGCAGGTGGCGGATGCAGGCAAGCGTCTTGGGCGGCAGGATATGATGGTCGTCCATAGCCTCGACGGCCTCGATGAAATCTCGCTCTCCGACCTCACCCAGATCTTCCACGTTAAGGACGGCAAACTTACCGAAACGCTCGTCTGCCCCGAAGACGCAGGCCTCGAAACCCAGCCGCTTGAAAAACTGCAGGGCGGATCGGCCGAGCAGAACGGCGCGATCATCCATTCCGTTTTCTCGGGCACCACGGGTGCGCCGCATGACGTGATCTGCCTGAACGCCGCGGCCGCCTTCGTGACAGCCGGCAAGGATCCCGACCTCAAGGCGGGCGTGGAACGCGCGAAACAGGTCATCAGGGACGGCCTCGCGCTCAAGAAGATACTGGCGATGAAGGGGGCGGCATGACCAGCTTCCTGCAGAAAATCCACGACATTACGCTCGACCGCGTCGCCGCAGCGCGCGCGGAACGCTCCCTCTCCGACCTTGAGCGCACGCCGCTGTTCGCGCGCCAGCCGGGCGATGTTCCGCGCGCCTTCCGCCGCGACGGCTACAACATCATCGCCGAAATAAAGTTCGCCAGCCCGTCGGAAGGCGATATCGCGAAGGGCGACCCGGTCACGGTTGCTGACGGCTACCTGAAGGCCGGCGCCGCGATGCTCTCCATCCTGACCGAACCCCGCTATTTCAAGGGCGATCTCGATTACTTAAGCGATGTGCGGGAGCGTCACCCCTATGCGCTGCTGCTGCGCAAGGATTTCATGGTCGATCCCTACCAGCTTTACGAGGCCAAGGCCTGCGGCGCGGACGCAATACTGCTGATCGTCGCCATGACCCCGCCCGAAGTGACGAAGGACCTGTTCGAGGCGGCCAAGGGCCTCGGCCTCGCCGCGCTTGTCGAAGTGCATGATGCGCGAGAACTGGACGAAGCCGCTGAAATGGGCGCGACGCTGCTCGGCGTCAATAACCGCAACCTGAAAACACTGAAGACCGACCTGAACATCGGCCGCGAACTTGCGGCGCGAAAACCGGAAGGCAGCGTGTTCATCTGCGAAAGCGGTCTTGCGACGGCAGCCGACCTGCGCGATATGCGCGGACGCGGCTATGACGGTTTCCTGATGGGCACGAGTTTCATGAAGCAGCCGCAGCCCGGCGCCGCCTTGCAAACCCTGCAGGAGCAGTTGAAATGCGCGTGAAGATCTGCGGCCTCACCCGCGCGGAAGACGCAAGCCTCGCCCATAGCCTCGGCGCCTGGGCGCTCGGGCTGATTTTCTACCCGAAGTCGAAGCGCTTTATCGATGCCGACAAGGCAAAGGAAATCGTTGCCTCCCTTCCCCGCGACGCGCTGCCCATCGGCGTCTTCGTCAATCAGACGGAGGACGCGCTAAAAACGGCGGAGACCGTCGGGCTGAAGGGGCTGCAGCTGCATGGCGACGAAACGCCGAACGAGCTGCGCCACGCGCGCGCGAATTTTGGCGGGGTGCTGATCAAGGCGCTGCGCCCGAAAACCGATGCAGACCTTCAGGCGATCGCGGAGTACAAGGGCCTTGTGGATTACATCCTTCTTGACGCCGCAACCGGCGCCGAATACGGCGGCACAGGCCATACCGGCGACTGGTCGCTGGCCCGCCGCGCCGCCATGCTGGGCGTGCCGGTGATCGTCGCGGGCGGCCTCGGCCCCGAAAATATCCTCGACGCGTTCGAGAATACGCATCCCTTCGCCTTCGACCTTGCCAGCGGGGTCGAGGCTTCGCCCGGCGTCAAGGACCCGGAGAAGCTGAAACTTCTTTTTGCCACGATACAGGAAGCATCCCATGCCGCATAACAGCAACCTTCCCGATGCGCGCGGCTATTTCGGCGCCTATGGCGGCCGCTTCGTGCCCGACACGCTGATGGCCCCGCTGCTGCAGCTGGAACAGGCCTATGCCGAGCTGTCATCGCAGCCCGAATTCTGGCGCGAATTCAACCTCATCCTCGCGCAGTTCGTCGGCCGCGAAACGCCGCTGCAATATGCCGCGCGCCTGACGGCGTCACTGGGCGGCGCGAAAATCTACCTGAAACGCGAAGACCTCGCCCATACCGGCGCGCATAAAATCAACAATGCCATCGGCCAGATATTGCTCGCGCGGCATATGGGCAAGACTCGCATCATTGCGGAAACCGGCGCGGGCCAGCATGGCGTCGCGACCGCGACCGCCGCCGCGCAGTTCGGCATGAAATGCGTAGTTTATATGGGCGCCGAAGACATGGCGCGGCAGGAGATGAACGTCTTCCGCATGCGTCTGCTCGGCGCCGAGGTCGTTGCGGTTAATGCCGGTTCGCGCACGCTGAAAGACGCGGTAAGCGAGGCGATGCGCGACTGGGTCGGCAATATCGCGGACACGCATTATTTGCTCGGCTCCGCGCTCGGCCCCCATCCCTACCCGAAAATGGTCCGCGATTTCCAGTCCGTCATCGGCCGCGAAGCGCGCGAGCAGATCATGGCGCAGGAGGGAAAACTGCCCGACACCGTCATCGCCTGCGTTGGCGGCGGCAGCAACGCGATCGGCATTTTCTCCGGCTTTGTGAATGACGAGAAGGTCGAACTGATCGGCGTCGAGGCCGGCGGCACGGCGATCCGCCCCGGCGAGCACGCCGCGCGCTTTTCCGGCGGCAAGCCCGGCATCTTCCAGGGCATGAAAACCTATATCCTGCAAAACGACGACGGGCAGGCCTCGCCGACCCATAGCGTTTCCGCGGGGCTCGATTACACGGGCGTGGGTCCCGAACATGCCTATCTCAACGACCTGAAGCGCGCGCGATATACCAATGTGAACGACGATGAAGCCGTATCCGCATTCCACTTCGTCGCGCGGACGGAGGGGATTATCCCCGCGCTCGAAAGCTCCCACGCGCTCGCCTATATGATCAAGGAAGCGCCTGCGATGAAGGGGAAGACGGTCATCGTCAACCTGTCGGGCCGCGGCGACAAGGATATCGGCATCATCCAGAAATATGACGGGGTGCGGAAATGAGCCTGCGCAAAGCCCTCACCGGCGGCAAATCCGCCTTCGTGCCCTTCGTCATGGCGGGCGATCCCTCTATGGCGGTGACTGAAAAAATCGTCATCGCGCTTGAAAAGGCGGGCGCCGACGCGCTCGAGCTTGGCGTACCCTTCTCTGACCCGGTCGCGGACGGCGTCACGGTGCAGAAGGCGGCGGAACGCGCGCTCGCGGCGGGCGCCACACTGCAGGGCGTGCTCGACCTCGTCAAAAAACTGCGCGCCTCCGGCGTAAAAATCCCGATCTGCCTTTTTTCGTACCTGAACCCGATTTACATGATGGGCTATGAAGCCTTTATCACGGCGGCAAAATCGGCGGGAGCGCAAGGCGCACTGATCGTCGACCTGCCGCCGGAAGAGGCGGAGGAATATCAGGCGCTCGCAAAGCAGCACGGCTTTGAGACCGTGTTTCTCTGCTCCCCCACGACGACGCCTGAGCGGCTGAAGCTTGTCGACGATTATTCGACCGGCTTTGTCTATTACGTTTCGCGCGAAGGCGTGACGGGTGCGCAGGCTGCGCTGCCCGCCCAGGTGAACGACCGCATCACGGCGCTGAAACAGCAGCTGAAGAATCCCCTCGCGATCGGCTTCGGCATCTCGACACCGGAGCATGTGCGCGCGCTGAGGGGAAAAGCGGACGGCATCGTGGTGGGCTCCGCGCTCGTGAAGATTATCGAGGAAAATCCGGCGAATGCGGCCGAAGCGGTGGAACAGAAGGTCCGTGCCCTGCTTGCGTGAACAGGCGTTCCTGATTATAATCGGCGCATGAGCAAAGACCCGAAAAAACTGCCTCCCGGCCAGGCCTATATCGTGGGCGAAACTGACACGCGCCCCTGGGGCTCCTACACCGTCGTTGCGGCCGGCCGCAACGAGGGCGAGGAATACTGCGAAAAAGAAATCATCGTCAATCCTGGCCATATCCTGTCGCTGCAAAGCCACGTGCACCGGCGCGAGCACTGGATGGTCAAGCAAGGCGTCCTCACCGTCGTGCTCGACGGCCAGCGCATCACGCTGAAAAAGGGCGGTGAAATCCGGATTCCCGTCGGTGGCGTGCATTGCATGGCCAATCTTGGCACCGATGCCTGCATCGTGCGGGAGGTGCAGGCCGGCATCTGCCGCGAGGAAGATATCGCGCGTTACATGGACGCCTATGGCCGCGTCACCGACGTGACCGATGCTGCAAATGTGCAGCAGAGCCTCGTCATCTATAAACAATTGTTGGGCGAGCTCGGCAAAGATGTCTGACATGCGCATCGGCATCGATTTCGGCGGCACCAAGACCGAAATCATCTGTCTCGATGGGCGCAACGGCAAGGAAATCTACCGCCAGCGTATCCCGACCGCCCGCGGCGATTATATCACCACCGTAAAATCGCTTTGCGACCTCGTGCGCGGGGCGGAGGCGTCGCTGAAGCGCACGGGGTCGGTCGGCGTCGCGATCCCGGGCACCATCGTGCCGGAAACCGGCCTCGTCAAGAATTCCAACTCGACCTGGATGAACGGCCAGCCCTTCCAGAAAGACATGGCGAAAGCGTTGGGGCGGGAAGTGCGCATGGAAAACGATGCGAACTGCTTCGCCGTGTCGGAAGCGACCGATGGCGCTGGCGAAGGGCGTGGCGTCGTTTTCGGCGTCATCATCGGCACGGGCTGCGGCGGCGGGCTTGCGCTGAATGCCGTCGCGCATCGCGGCGTCAATTCAATCGGCGGCGAATGGGGCCACAACCCCCTGCCCTACCCGCATGTGGCGAAAGCCGACCCGGCCAAGGATTTCGGACGGTTCGAGGCGTATCAGGTGCCCGACAAGTTGAAGGAAAGCTATTTCAGCGACGCTGCCATCTCGGAATTCCCCGGCCCGCTCTGCTATTGCGGCCGCCGCGGCTGCCTGGAAACCTGGATTTCGGGCACGGGTTTCAAGAACGACTACAAGCGCGTGACGGGCGACGAAAAGTCGACGCATGACATCATCTCGCAGGCGAAGGAGAAAGAGCCGAAAGCCGCCGCCGCGCTCGCCCGCTATACCGACCGCCTTGCCCGCGCGCTGGCGCAGGTCATCAACATCCTCGACCCCGACGCGATCGTGCTGGGCGGCGGGATGAGCAACGTCAATTCGCTCTATAAAGACGTGCCGGAGGCGTGGAAAAAATACGTGTTCTCCGACACCGTCAAGACGCCGCTGCTGCCCGCCCGTCACGGCGATTCCTCGGGTGTGCGCGGCGCGGCCTGGCTCTGGACGCGCTAGTCGTTCACCTTCACGCGCATCTCGTCGCTGTTGGCGCGGATTTCCGGCACATACATCGCATGCGTCTGGTCGGGCATCGCATGGAACTCGCCGGGCACTTCCGCACGCAGCTCGTAGCGTAGCAGGTGCTTGCCCTGCTTCAGCTGCGGGATGAAGAATGCCGCCTTCTGGTCGCGGAATTCCTGGTAGACATAGCCGCGCTCCCCCGTCTCCTTGCCGTTGCGGTCAAGCAAGATTTCCTCGCCGCTGCCGCTCGTGAGTGACACGGCTTCCAGCCCCGCCGGTTTGTAGTCTTCGGCAACGAGGTATTCATAGTTGTTTTTCGCGTCCAGCGTCACTTCGACGCGAATGCGGTCGCCGCTATTCACGGCGTCCCCCTCGGCCAGCTCGGCCCAGTCTTCGGCATAGCCTTTCATAAGGGTTTCCTTGACGGCTTGCTTGTAATACTTGCGCGTCACGAAAATCTCGTTTCCGGCCTTTGCGATCGGCTCCTCCAGCGTAAAGTATTTCGCATGCGCCGCTACGTAGAGCGCGCCCTTGCCCTTGATCGTGACAGTAATTTTATTGTCACCGTCATTCAGCCCCTCCGCCGGAATATCGATCAGGCGGTTGAAGGAAAAAACGTTCGAGGTATCGGCGCGGCCTTTGCGCGCTTCCTTGCCGTTCACGTTCACCGTGTAATCATATTCGGGCGCGAGCTCCTTCGTTGCTTTCAGGTAATCGGCGAGACCGAGGATGGCGATTGCCGTATCGCGCGTGTTCTTCCACGACGCGCCGCGGCGGTTGAGCACCATCCACTTGACCGCTTTTTCGAGGTATTCGCTTTGCGGGTCCATCAGTGACAGAGCCTTGATGGTGAAGGCCGTCGCCTCCACGCCGCCTTCGCTCCAGCGGTAATTCACGCCCGCCTCGCCCCAATGGGCAGTCGCGTTTTCCTTGTCCTCGTCAACGCCGTTGATCAGGTTCTGCGCCAGCACGCGGGAGCGTTCCTGGTTGCCATAGCGGTTTTCCGACAGCGCGAACAGCGCGCGAGTATAGGGGTTCAGCTTTTCGCGCATCTCCCACAACCTGTTGCGCTGCTTGTCGGTGAACTGGTCGCCCGCCGTCGACACTTGCGAAATGCCGTGCAGCATCCAGGCGAGCATATCGGGCGCGTTTTCCTCCTCAACCAGCTGAACGCGGAGGTACTGCGCAGCGCGCTCCAGAACGTCCGAGCGGATATCGAGGCCCGCATCGCGTGCAAGCCCGAGACCCCAGGCGACATAGGCGGTCATGAAACGGTCGCTGTCGCCGTCCTTCCACCAGCCCCAGCCGCCGTCAGCATGCTGGAAGTCGTAGAGGCGTGTAAGGCCGTCCGTCACCATTTTGTCCAGGCGTTTATAGGTCGCGTCCTCGCGGCGCTGCGGGTGGCCTTTCGGATCATTGCGCGGCTCCAGCACATCGCTGATATAGGCGTCGACATCGTGGCCGCTGATGCCGAGATCGGTCATCGTCTTGCGCACGATGACGGCGGGCAGGAAGCGGCTCATCGTCTGCTCGACGCAGCCATAAGGATAGTCGGCAAGGTAGGGCAGCGCGTCCAGCAGGTTCGCCGCGAGCGAGGGTGAAATGGTCAGGCGCAGGCTGGTCGCTTCGCGGATGCGCTCCTTCGGAATATTGACGGTGATTTCCTTCGTCACGCTGTCGCCCGCGGATTTCAGCACGGCCGATTGCGCGATGAACTTCTCGATGCCATGCGGGATGATGGGATAGGTTTTTTCCATCGCATCCGCCGCGCCCTCGCCGCGCGCGGTCACGGTGATTTTTGCCATGCCCGCTTTCTCCGCCTTCAGCGCCCAGTCGACGCGCGCCTGTCCATGCGCCGGCACCTCGACCACGCCCTGCTCGCCCTTGACGAACTTGCCGTCGCGGTAAAGCCCCGTCACGGCAAGCCCTTCGGCTTTCAGCGCAGGGGATACCTTCATCGGCTTGTCGGTCATGTTGTCGATGATGGCTGATACGTCGACAAGGTCGCGTTCGGTGAAGAAGCGCGGCGCCTGCAGACGGATCATGAGGTTCTTGTTGGATCGCACCTCATGCGTCACGCTGCCGACCGAGGTCTCCGCCGTCGCCGCCCGCGCGGTCGCCCGCCAGGTGGTGAGGGAGTCCGGGAAGGTAACGGTCACCGTCGCCCTGCCGTTTGCATCGGTTTTCAGCGCGGGCAGCCAGGTCACCGTCGAGCGAAAATCGCTGCGCACGCGCCCCGGCTCGGCGAGCCCCCCGGCATTTCCTTCCGGCCGCTTCAAGTCTTCGTCGCGCCCGGTGATCTTGGCTTTTTTCTCCGGCGCCATTTCATTTTTATCGGCCATTTCCTTCGCGGCCATCTGCGCGACGGGTGCGGCCGAGGGCGCGGATTTCATCATCGCGCCGCTCGCGACGCCGAAATCCGCCTTTCCGCCAACGCCGCCGCGCTGGCGGTAATCATCCGCCTCGCCCAGCTGGTCGGCCGGCGCATCGTTGCGGCCGTCCTTGTTCGATTTCCGCCGCTCCTGCTCCTGGTCGGTGATCAGGTCGCCATTTTCCGCGCGCACCAGCAGCGTATAGGGCCGCTGGTAGAAGCTCGCCTGCGTTTGCACGCTTTGCTGCTTCTTGTCTCCATAGAAGAACTTGCGGATATCGGGCGCCATTTCGTCCTGGATGTAATAGATCGCGGCATCGGTAATGCCGATCGCGACCTCGCCGCTCACCAGCTTGCCCGCGTTGTCTGTAACCTCGATGTCGAATTTCCCTTCCTCCTGCGGTTGGTAGACCGCTTTGTCGGAGGTGATTTTCACATTGAGGAATTTATCCGCAGGCGGCACGATCAGCTGCAACCCGGTTGTTTTCAGCTGGTACTGCCCGCCGCTGACCGCGTTCAAAAAAATATTCGGCACATAATTGCCGCGCACGGGCAGCTCGACCAGCTTCACCGATCCCTCGATATGCAGCAGCCGGTAGTCGTAAAGGTTATCGCTCTCGACCGTCAGCAGCACGTAAGTATCGGGCACGTCGGAAACGATCATGGCGCGCGCCGTATCGCCGGCCTGATAGGTGTCCTTTTCCGTGATGATCTGCAACCCGCCGTAGCGATAGCCGATATTCGTCGCATCGGTGTCGCAGACATAGATATTCGCGGCGGCAGTCACCGGCTCGCCATTGTCAAAGCCTGTGAACTCGACCGTGTAATAGCCGTTTTCCGACGGCTCGAATTCGAAGATCGCCTCGCCCTTGTCGTTGGTTTTCACGAATTTGGTCATGATTTCGCGCCCGTCATAGCCGCCCGGGTTCACCACCTTGTCTTCGCGGTATACCGGATCGCGCCAGCTGTTGCGGCGGATCGTAACTTTGCCCTCGACCGCGATAGGCGCGTCGTCCGCCGTCAGCGTCTTGATCAGCGCCTGCGCCTTGTCGCCGGGGCGGTAGAGATTGGCTTTCGCCTCGACAACCGCGTAGAAGGCCGTCTTCATGACCTTGATATCCGCCGTGCCGCGGATTTCGCGGCGGCTTTTATCCACGACGCGCGCCTCCACATGAAATTGCAGGTCGCCCTGGTCCTTCGGCGTTTCGATTTTGAAAGACGCCTTGCCGTCCGCCCCCGTTTTGATTTTTTTCTGCACGACGAGCGCGCCATTGCCATAGCCGTAATTCTGGGGGTACAGGTCATCGTAATACCAGCTATAAGCGCGCCACGGGCGGTAATAGCGGTAAAGCGGCTGCTGGTAGACAAGGTATTCGACCTCGGCCTCCGCGACCGGCCCGCCAAAATAATACTGCGCATCGACGCTGACATCGATCGTATCGCCAAGGCGATAAGCCGCGATGCCCTTTTCCGCCGTTTTCGGCGCAGGCGTGACGGTCACTGTGTATTCCGGCAGTTTATATTCCTCCAGCCGGAACAGCTGCACGGCCGCCAGCTGGTTATTGGCATCGGCGGAGTAAAGCTGCAGCGAATATTCGCCGAGCGTGGCCTTGTCATCCAGCACCAGCGTATCGTTGAGCACGCCGTATTCGTTCAGCGTATAATCGCCTTCCTTGACCTGCTTGCCCTGCGCGTCATAGATGCGTGCCTTCACCTTCAGCCCCGAGGGCGTCACGAAGCCGCCGTCTTTCGGCTGGCGCAGCATGGCTTTTATATTCACGGTCTCGTTGGGCCGGTAAGCCGGACGGTCGGTGAAGGCATAAAGCCACCATTCACCCCGGCCGTTGTTATAGTAATTGTAATAGCTGTTCTGGACAAAGGCCTGGCCCTTGCCGGAACTCATCGCCGCGAAAACGTTGTGCTGCTGCGAATAACTGCGCGCCGAGCTCGTGCGCAGATCGACCTTCAGCAGCCCGTCATCGCCGGCCTTGCCCTCCCCCGCGACCCAGCGCGTGTTGCCGCTGTCGTCATAAAAGCTGTAGGTATAGCGCAGCTGCGCCCCCGCAAGTGGCGCGCCCGTCTTCGCATCCATCGCGAAAAACAGCGCGCGGTCATTCGCAACCTTGCTGACCAGCGCGGCGTCGGTCACGAGCACAAGGTCATAGGCCGGCTGCGTACCCGCCGCGGTCACGAGCATCAGGTAGGCGCCTGCGGCCAGCTTTCCGTCATCGGGATTCGTTTTCGCGTCGCTGTCCTTGCGCCAGTCGGCGAGGCTTTTGTATTCGCTATAGGGCTGGTGCTTGCCCTCTTCCTTCAGCGCGGCGGTAATATTGAGCGCGACCGGCAGCGATTTATAACGCCCGGTTTCCACCAGTTTCTGCAACACTTCCTGGTAACCCGAATAGCCGCTCTGGTCGTTTTTCAGCGCAATTTCGGCAGGCAGGTCGAGCTTGTAAAACGCCACCTGCGCCGATTTCACGTTGCGCCAGCTAAGGCCAAACTGGATCTCCGACCCCGGAATAAATGTGTTGCCAAGACTGAGCCCCATCGACGGGTTGACGATATATTCAAGGCGGCGCTTCGCATCATCCAGCCATTGCGATTGCCCTGCGCTGTAACGCTTCGCGATGCCGCGATAGGCGTCCGCCGCTTTGACGAAATCCGACTGGTTTTCGTAGAGCATGCCGAGCTGGTACCAGGCGTCGTCGGCCCATTCGCTGTCGGCAAAGTCTTCGGTGATTTTTTCAAATTCCTCCGCCGCCTTGTCGCGCAGTTTCTGGTCGCCGGAATAATTCTGCATCCAGCTCATGGCCAGGCCGTAATGGGCATGGGCTTTGTGTTCTTCCGTCTTTGCGACTTTTAAAATTTCCTCGAACAGCACCTGCAGCGCGGCATTTCCCGGCTGTTGCTGCGGCGCGGGCGCGATACGCTTGCCGTTCAGGCGGATCGGGCGGATATCGGCGTTGTACCATCCCCAGCGCGATGTGATGAAATCGGCGAGCGCGAAACTGGTCGTGATGAATTTCTCGCGCGCAAGCTCGACATCGCTTGACCCCGCCCACCAGTCGCGCGCGGCGTCGAGGTATTTCTTGATCTCCTCCGCCTTGCCGTAGGGGTCTTTCTCGATATAGTTCATGGCAAGCGTCGTGCCGGATTCCGCCCACCAGCGGTCATGCGTCTCGCCCCCCGCCAGTTCCAGCAATTTCTTTTCAGCCGCGTCGCGCTTCGCCTCGTCCTTCGCCTGCAGGACGCTGTCGCCCCATTTGAACGCGACCTCGCGCATCAGCGCGGGCTCCGCCTTCTGGTCGAGCAGCTTTTCGTATTCGGCTGCCGCCAGCTGATATGATTTTTCGCCGTAATATTTATCGGCCGTCGCGAGGTCGTCCGCGCTGTAGGCCGCTGCAGGTTGCGGCAGCAGCAGCGTGAACAACAGGGCGAGGAAAGCGAAAAACGGCATGAAGAGCCTCCGGCGAAAATGCAGCATTGGCCATAAGACGCGCGCAGGCGCGCGATCCTTGGTGTAAATCGTCACCGATCGTCGCAGACTGGTCTTAACGGATTGTTAAATTTGGGAATTTTGACGAAAGAACGCGCGTTCTTTATGCGTTACGTCAATAATCGATGACCATAACATCATCGCCTTCGAAATAAACCTCGTCGAGGTTTTTTTCCGCCCCGCCGCGGTCGATGACAAGGAAGTCGCAAACCTTGTCGAGCGCGAGGCTGTAATGGTGCCAGGTACCGCGCGCGTAATTCACGCCCTGCTTCGGTCCCGCGAGGAACACGCGCATCGCGCCCGCGTCAAAATCTCCGGGCGGCGAAACCACGACCATATAGGGATGATTGTCGAGCGGATAGAAAGCCTGGCTGGAGAGGGGGTGCCGCTCCATGACCTTTATTTCAATCGGGCGCGGCAGTGGTTTCGAGCGGAAAATGCTCACCAGCGGTTTCCCGCCATCCTGCAATAAATCGAGGCTGGCGATGCTGTGATAGCGTTCGGTATTGCCGTAGTTGATATGCCGCAATTCGCGCGCCGTGCCGGTTTCCAGCACGTCGCCAAAGGGCTTGAAGGATTCTGCCGTCAGCGGTTCCGGCTTTATGATGCGGCGCGTCATGATATCCCTCGAGGGGTTGCAATGCTTTGGCAATCGTTGCATAAATCAGCCCATCAACACAAGCGAAGGGCAGCGCCATATGGCCGCGAAAAAAGCAACGAAGAAAACGTCAGCGAAAAAACCGCCCGCCGGCAAGCGCGTGCGCATCCCGGCCATCCTCATGGCCTATTCGGAATCCGACTTCACCAACCCGCATGAAGCCATGCTGCCCGACGAGCCCAAGGATTGCCGCGGCGACTTCACGCATATGGGCGCGAAATACTGGGGCTATGAATCGCGCCGCCATATGGCGACGCGCATCGCGGCGGACGGTGAATCGCTTGAATTCAACCACGCCGCGCATAACTGGATGATTATCGGGCTGAAAAAGCGCGCGGTGATCGATACCATCACGATTTCCACCAAATGGTACACCGGCAACCAGGTGCAGGCGGCCTCGGTTTTCCTCATCGACGACCTTGAAGGCGGGCAGGCGCAGGTGCTCAGCCGCGCCAACCTGAAGCCCGACAGCGACCACAGTTTCAAGATCAAGCCGACCATGGCGACGGAAGTCTATGTCGAGCTTTATTACGAAGGTGGCCTCTCGCGCATCAACTTCTTCGGCGTCGAAGCCGACCTGCAATACCCAGAGCGCCCGAACCTTTTGAAGGGTGCGAAGATCAGCCATGTTTCCAACATCCATTACGGCGTGCCCGACCGCGCGGTCGATGGCGACCGGCAGCAGATGTATATGTATGGATGGGAATCGGCGCGCACCGGCTATGGCGAACAGGCGCTGTTCCACCTGAAAAAACCCGCCGTGATCGATGAAGTGATCGTGGACACCTATCTCCACCGCCTCAACGCGCCGATGACGGCGCATGTCTATGGCCTTGATATGCGCAAGGCGAAGGGCAAGAAACTCGACGCCCTCATGCAGCTCGCCCCGAAATGGAGTGTGGTCTTCGACGGCAAGAAGCAGGTGGTGCCAAGGGATTTCAAGGACTACATGCTCAGCCAGAAATACCTGAAGGAAAAGGGCGTGAAGGATAACGAGCAATTCAGGATCGTCCTGCATGTACCCAAAGGCAGCCCCTGGAAGGAAATCATTCCCTTTGCGCCTCTGTCGCCCGACACCTATCACCGCTACCGCGACGTGTTCGATGCGGGCGAGGTCACGCATGTGCTCTACATGCACTACGACAACGGCGGCATCCACGGGCTCAAGATGTTCGGGACGGAAGCGGCTTAAGGCAGCGCCATCAGCCTAAAGAAAGCAATGCGGTCGATCTGCGCGAGGGCGGTCGCAAATTCCGCGTCGGGCGTATTGCCCATGCGCGCGCGAAAGCGCTCGAGAATGTCATGCCGGTTCAGCCCCTTCACGGCAACGATAAAGGGAAAACCGAATTTTTCCTTATACACCTTGTTCAGCCGCTGGAATTCCGCGAATTCTTCCGCCGTGCATTCCTTCAGCCCCGCGCTCTTCTGCTCCGACACCGAAGCATCGGTCAAGGCTGTGCCGATCGCAGGGGCAAGGTCGGGATGCGCGCGGATAAGGGCAAGTTTCTGCTCCACGGTCCCCGCCGCGACCGCCGTTACCATCGCCGCATGCAGTTCGGCGACCGTCGCAACTGGCAGCGCGTTTTTATAGGCGGCTTCAGCGATCCACGGCGAATGTTCGTAAATACCGCCATAGACGCGCAGGAATACGTCCAGCGCTACGTCGCGCGGACGAACCGTCAATGGCTTGTCATCCATTGGCGCTGTCCTTGAACGGATGCTTCTGCGCCCAGTGCTTCGCGATATCGACGCGGCGGCAAATCCAGACTTTATCGTGGGACTTGATATGCTTGATGAACCGCTCGAGCGCCGCCATGCGCGCCGGACGCCCGACGATGCGGCAATGCAGCCCGACCGATAGCATCTTGGGCCGCGTCTCCCCTTCCTCGTACAGCACGTCGAAGGCGTCGCGCAGGTAAGCGAAATACTGGTCGCCAGAATTGAAGCCCTGCGTGGTCGCGAAACGCATGTCGTTGGTATCGAGCGTATAGGGCACGATCAGCTGCTTCTGTTCGCCGTCCTTCACCCAAAACGGCAGGTCGTCGGAATAATCGTCGGCGTCCCACAGGAACCCGCCCTCCTCCATCACCAGTTTTCGCGTATTCGGGCTGGTGCGGCCGGTGTACCAGCCGAGCGGCCGCTGGCCGGTCAGGTTGCCGATAATGTCGATCGCGCGCTTCATATGCTCGCGCTCGGTCTTGACGTCGACATCCTGGTAATTGATCCAGCGATAGCCGTGGGAGGCGACTTCATGCCCCTCGCGCACGAACACTTTCGCGATCTCGGGGTATTTTTCGAGCGCCATGGCGACCGCGAAGACGGTCACCGGAATCTTGTATTTCTTGAAGAGGCGCAGGAGACGCCACACGCCCGCGCGCGTGCCGTATTCGTAGAGCGACTCCATGCTGATATGCCGCGCCTCGATGCGGGGCGCGTTGATGATTTCGGAGAGGAAGGTTTCGGAAGCCGCGTCGCCGTTCAGCACGCAGTTCTCCCCGCCCTCCTCGTAATTCAGGACGAACTGCACGGCGATGCGCGCGCCGCCAGGCCAGTTGGCATGCGGCGGGTTCTCGCCATAGCCGACATAGTCGCGCGGGTCGCTGCTGGTGGTTTTTACCGGCGTTTTCGAGAGCGCGGGCTTTTTACCGGATGCCGGTTTGCGCTTTTTCCTTGTAGCCATATCTCACCCATGCGGCCGGAGTTTTCTGCACATTGGCGCCGAGCTTGACCCGCATGGGGACGGCGCCGCAAAGCAGGTTGCCGGTTGACGAAATCCTGTAAGCCGGCTTTTCCGAGAATATGGCCATATTTTCCCCCGCTTTGCCACCGCGAAGATTTCAATATAGCCGCGCCGGGTTATTTTCCGGTTAATCGCGTTTTCCGGAAAGCGCCGCGAGCCCGTCGCCGAGCCGCGCGCGTTCTTCTTTCGTCATGCCGGTTTCATTGCCGAGCGGCATGGTGTCGGATTTCACCGCCTGCTCGATAATGCGCGGCGCGAACTGCTTTATCTCAGCCATCGTATCAAACGCCACGCCCTTCGGCGCTTCGCTGACACTGTCATGCACCGGCGTGTCGCTGTGGCAGCCGCTGCAATGCGTGCGCACGATCTTGCGCACTTCCGAAGGACTGACCGCTTGCATGGCCGCGACCGGTTTTGCTGGCGCGAACAAACCGGATGCCGCGCAGATGGTCAAAATGAAACCCGCCATGCCGGCGATCAGGAAGCGCGGCGCGGTGATGCCGCGATCCTTCAGGTTGAAGAAGTGCCGGAACGGCCAGCTGGACAGCGCGAGCCCCGCGAGGATCGCCCAGTTCCAGTCACCGGCATAGAGCACCGGGAAATGGTTGCTGATCATGATCAGCAGGACGGGCAGCGTCATGTAGTTGTTGTGCATCGAGCGCTGCTTCGCGATCTTGCCGTATTTCGCGTCCGGCTTGTCGCCGCGCAACAGCGCCGCGACCACGCGCTTCTGGTTCGGAATGATCACGGCAAAGACATTCGCCGTCATCGCCGTGCCGATCATCGCGCCGACATGGATGAATGCGCCGCGCCCCGTAAACAACTGGCTGAGGGCATAGGCGGCGAAGATCAGCGCCCCCGCCCAGATGACGGAAAAGGCCTTGTCGTTCTGGCCGATCGCGCTTTTGCAAAGCTCGTCATAGAAAAACCAGCCGCCGAGCAGGAAGGCAAGGCCGGTAAAAGTCGCCTGCGCCGGCGTGAAATTCATGCGCTCCGGGTCGATCAGGTAAAGATCCGCCTGCCAGTAATACATGAGGCAAAGCAGCAAGAAGCCGCTGATAAAGGTGAGGTACGCTTCCCATTTGAACCAGTGCAGGTCGTCCGGCATGCCCTCCGGCGCGACCAGGTATTTCTTCTTGTGGTAAAACCCGCCGCCATGCACGGCCCAGACTTCCCCGCTCACACCCGCCTCGCGGTCCTTCTGTTCCTTCGCGGGCCGCAGCGCAAGATCGAGCCATACGAAATAGAACGACGCCCCGATCCACATGATGCCGAGCATCAAATGAAACCAGCGCAGCGCGAGGTTGAGCCACTGGGCGAGGTCTATATCCATGCGGCTCCGCTTCCCTTGACAAGCAAAGGGGGATTCTTCGCTGCGCTCAGAATGACAGCCCCAATGTCATCCTGAGCGCAGCGAAGGATCTCCCTTCGTTGCCAGCAGAACAATTGCACACGAGTGAACGCAAAGAGACGCGAATAGGAACGACCCGAGACAAAACTTTCCCGGCCTTCGCGTTCATTCGTGTTTATTCGTGGGGAAATCTTACCCAGACCTGGCCTGGAGAAAGGGGGATTCTTCGCTGCGCTCAGAATGACACCGCTATCATTGTCATCCTGAGCGCAGCGAAGGATCTCCCTTCCCTTTCCGCAGAAAAAACGCCCACGAATGGACGCGAATAGACACGAATAGGAACGATGCGTGACAAAACCTTCCCCGCCTTCGCGTTCATTCGTGTTTATTCGTGGGGAAATCTTACCCAGACTTGGCCTGGAGAAAGGGGGATTCTTCGCTGCGCTCAGAATGACACCGCTATCATTGTCATCCTGAGCGCAGCGAAGGATCTCCCTTCCGCTTGCGCGTAAAGGCGAATGGCGCTTAACCCCGCTCATCCGCCAGCACCCAGTCATACGCCTTCGTCGTGAGGAAATCGTCCAGCACCGGCGCCATCACCATGCCCGTGAACATGCCGACCGCAGCGCTTGTGTATTTACCCCCGTCGAGCTTTCCCGCTTCGTCCAGCAGCATGTCATGCATCAGCGCATCGTCGATCACGCGGCCGTCCTTCAGCTTTGCCTTGTGCCGCCGCCATTGCCAGAGCTGCGCGCGGGAAATCTCGGCGGTCGCGGCGTCCTCCATCAAATGATGGATCGGCACGCAGCCATTTCCCGCGAGCCAGGCCTTCAGGTACAGGATGCCGATATTGATGTTCCGGCGCAGGCCGTCCTCGGTGATGTCGCCTTCCGGCACCTTCAGCAGGTCGGCCGCCGTAATCGTCACGTCGTCGCGCATGACGTCGAGCTGGTTGGCGCGGGGCATCAGGCGGTCGAAAACTTCCTTCGCGACCGGCACCAGCGCGGGATGCGCGACCCAGGTGCCGTCATGCCCGTCACTCGCTTCCCGCGTCTTGTCGGCGCGCACCTTTTCGAGCGCGGCGTTATTCGCGGCTTCGTCGTTCTTGATCGGGATCTGCGCCGCCATGCCGCCCATCGCATGCGCGCCGCGGCGGTGGCAGGTGCGGATGAGGTTGAGGCTGTAGGAGCGCAGGAAATGCGCGGTCATCGTAACCGACCCGCGATCCGGCACGATGAAATCTGGGCGGTTGCGGAATTTCTTGATGAAGCTGAAGATATAATCCCAGCGCCCGCAATTGAGCCCGACGATATGGTCCTTCAGCGCATGAAGGATTTCATCCATCTGGAAGGCGGCGGTGATGGTTTCGATCAGCACCGTCACGCGCACCGTGCCGCGCGCGAGGCCGAGCGCGTCTTCGGCAAAGGAAATGATGTCGCTCCACAGCTGCGCCTCCTTCCAGCTTTCCAGCTTGGGCAGGTAGTAATAGGGGGCAAGGCGGTTGTGGAACAGGTAAAGCCCGAAATCGAAGAAGCTCGCCGACAGCGCCTGCCCGTCGAGTGTCAGGTGCTGTTCTTCCATATGCAGCCCGCGCGGGCGCACCAGCAGCACGGCGGTCTTGTCCTTCAGCTTGTATTCCTTGCCGCTCGCCGCATCCCTGTAATCGATCACGCGGTCATTCGCGTCGCGCAGGTTGATCTGCCCCGCGATCTGGTTCGCCCAGGTCGGCGTGTTCGAATCCTCGAAATCCGCCATGAAGCAGCTGGCGCCGGAATTGAGCGCGTTGATCACCATCTTGCGGTCGGGCGGGCCGGTGATCTCGACGCGGCGGTCAGCCAGGTCGGCGGGCGCGGGGCGCACTTTCCACTCGGCATCGCGGATGTTTTTCGTTTCGGAGAGGAAATCGGGCGTCCAGCCGCCATCGAGATTTTCCTGCAGCCGCGCGCGCTCGGCCATCAGGGCGCGGCGGCGCGCGCCGAAGTTTTTCTCCATCCCTTCCAGAAACGCGAAGGCCTCTGGTGTGAGGATGCGGTCCTGTCCTTCAACTTTCGGCGCGGTGACGGTGAACATCAGGGTTTCCACTCGGTTGTTTCGCCGGCGACGGCGCCGCGGATCCAGTCGATTTCCCGCTTCGGCCAGATATGCGGCGCGGCGGGGGATTTCGTTGTCGCGGTCATGATCGTGCCTTCGCCGGGTTTCAGGCTCACCTTGCCGCCCTTGTTGTAGACATCGATCGCGCCCGTCTGCAGGTAGATCCAGCATTCGCCCTTGTTCATGGCGCGCAGCAGTTTCGTGCCGCGCACGCCGATCGTGCCGAAATTGAGGTTCATTTTGACGTCGGGCGCCGGCCCCTTGTCGAGCCAGCCGCCGGTGAAGGCGAAAGCGGTATCGAGCACCGTCATCTCGGCCTTGCCCTCTTTGGGTTTTTTCGGGTCATAGACATACTCGTCCACGGTCAGCTTGCCGTTCTGCGCCAGCACCAGTTCGCCGCCATCGGCGAATTCGATGCGGATGCGCCCGTCCTTGCCGGTCGCGAGCCTGTCGCCCACTGCGATATCGTCGCCCTTATGCAGCGGTTTCGCGCCCGCACCCCGGTCGATCGTCGCCGTGCCTGTGACCTCACGCAGATAGCCCGCGAATTCGCCGGCCTGCGCGGCAGTCGTCATCAGCAGGACGGCGATAAAGGCAACAAATCGTAACATCTGTCTGCTCCTGTCAGGGCGGTTCAGCCTATCACTTCTTTTTGCGCTGTTCCACATAGTCGAGATCGTCATGGAACGTCTCTTTCATGAGCCACAGCCCCGCGAAAGCGCAGGCCATGACGCCCGCGAATACGGCAATTCCGCTGCCCGTGATGCCGAGCGCAGGGATGAGCGCGCGGAAGGCGAGCGTGACCGGAATGGTAACCCCGCGCGCGACGTTCGGCACCGAGGTCGCGGCGGTCGCGCGCAGGTTGGTGCCGAATTGCTCCGCCCCCACCTGCACAAACATCGCCCAGTATCCCGCGCCAAGGCCCATGAAGAAGCACAGCCAGTAGTAGATGGTCGGCGAGCTGCCGCCCAGTTGCGTGTAGAGGACGGTCGCGACGGTGAGCATGACCAGCGAGACGAAAATCGACTTGCGACGGCTCTGCAGCCACTGGCTCATGAGCCCGGACAGCACATCGCCGAGGGCGATGCCGATATAGCAATACATGACCGCGTTAGCGGCGGTCGGCAGCGGGTCGGCCATGCCGAGGTCTTTGGCGAATTCCGGCGTGAGCGTGATGAAAATCCCGACCGTGCACCAGAGCGGCGCGCCAATCATGAGGACCGCCATATAGCGGCGGAACAGGTCCCAGTTCTGGAAGAACATCAGCATATTGCCGCGCACGACCTTTTCCCCCTGCTCCAGCACGCGCTTGAACATGCCCGACTCCTTCACGCCGATGCGCAGCAGCAGCAGGGCGAAGCCCATCAGCCCGCCGATCAGGTAGGCATGGCGCCAGGTGACGTAATTGACGAGCACGCCTGCAAAAGTCGCGCCCAGCACACCGATGCTCGCGATGACCGTGGTGCCGAGGCCGCGCGAGCGTTTCGGCAGCAGTTCGGAGGCGAGCGTGACGCCGACGCCCAGTTCCCCCGCGAGGCCGATGCCGGTCAGGAAACGGATAAGGGCGTATTGGTCGACGCTCGTGATATAGGCATTGGCGATGCTGCCCGCCGAATAGAGCACGATCGAGCCGAACAGCACCGACAGCCGCCCCAACTTGTCGCCCGCGATGCCCCACAAAAATCCGCCCGCCAGCAGCCCCGCCATCTGCGCGTTCAGCAGGAACACGCCCTCCTCCAGCAGCTTTTCGTCCGGCACGCCCAGGTCTTTCAGGCTCGGCACGCGCAGGATGTTGAACAGCAAAAGGTCGAAGACGTCGACGAAATAGCCGAGCGCGGCGACGATGATCGTCAGCGTCACGACGCGGTCCTGCGTCATTTCCGCAAAAATGCCCTTCGGCGCGGTTTTGCTCATATGGCTTGTCCTGTTTTATGGGTAGGGGCTGTATAGCACAGGCCGAAATCGGGGACAGCAGTTAAAATAATGTTATTTGTCAGTATTTTACAAGTCAGCCGCGGCGGGTTAAACTGGGGCCATGATGCTCGAACCGGCCGTTACCCTCACCGATTTTATCGTCGCGTTCGAATGCGCCGCGGTTGCCTGGTGTTTGCGCACAGCACCGGCGGGGCAAATGCGCACCGCCTTCTTCCTCATGTTCGGCGGCATCGGCGTCGGCGCGCTCGCGGGCGGGCTGGTGCATGGCTTTTTTCCGGAGGGGGAGACGCAGCAGAATTTATGGCTGGTCGTGCTGGCATCGCTCGGCGTGATGGCGCTCGCGGGCTGGTCAATCGGCGCGCTGCTGCTGTTGCGCCCGAAATGGGCGGCGGTTGCGCAGCGCGCGGCGCTCGCGGAACTGGTTTTTTACTGCTGGTATATCTCGCGAGAGGACACACCCTTTTCGGCAGCTTTGCTGAATTACCTGCCGGCAACGATGTTCATGCTTGTCGGATATATCGTGTTTTACCGCAGGCAACCTGCGCCACCGGTGTTGCTCGGCATCGCCGGTCTGCTGCTGACGTTTTTGGGCGCGTTGCTTCAAAGTCTTAAGATCGGGATACACCCAACCTATTTCGACCACAACGCACTGTTTCACGTCGTCCAGTTTATCGCTATCTACCTGATTTTCCTGTCGGCCAAGCATTTTTTGCGGAGCGAAGAATGAAGCGCCGTGAATTTTTAAAAACCACCGCCGCGCTCGCGACCGCCGCGCCGCTGCTGCAGCCGCGAAAAATCCTGGCCGATGTCGCGGACATCGAAGTGAATGACGTTCATTCGCAGCTGAACCCGACGACCGTCCGCGCGATCGCGACGCCCAAAAATGTCGATGAACTGCAGGCCATCGTCAAAAAGGCCCATGATTCCGGCCACCTGCTGAGCATCTGCGGCGCGCGGCATGCGATGGGCGGGCAGCAGTTCGGGCGCATCACGACGCTCATCGACACGACGAAAATGAACAAAATCCACAGCGTCGATAAAACCGCAAAAACCGTGACGCTCGACGCCGGCGTGATGTGGCCGCAGCTGATGGAATATCTGCAGAAAAACGCGCCGGAGCTTTGCATCATCCAGAAGCAGACTGGCGCAGATGAACTCACATTAGGCGGCGCGCTCGCCTCCAACATCCACGGCCGCAGCCTGACGAAAAAGCCGCTGATCAGCGATGTTATATCCTTCACGCTGGTGAAACCGGACGGAAATATCATCACCTGTAGCCGCGATGAAAATCATGATCTTTTCAAAAAGGTGATCGGCGGATACGGGTTGTTCGGCGCGGTCGGGACGATCACGCTGCGCCTCGGGAACCGCATAAAATTGCGCCGCGTCGTTGAAATAACCACGACCGACAAATTGATGGAGGCCGTCTCGGACCGCGTGAAAAACGGCTATTTGTACGGCGATTTCCAGTACATGACCGACGAGAAACATGATGATTTCATGCGCCGCGGCATTTTTTCCTGCTATGTGCCGGTTGCGGATGACACGCCGCTGTCGGAAGCTTCGCACGATCTGGGATTAAAGGCCTGGCAGGATCTTTACCGCCTCGCCCATCTGGATAAACAGAAGGCCTACCAGGTCTATCGCGACCATTACCTCGCGACGAACGGGCAGGTTTACTGGTCGGATGCGCACCAGACCGGCATTTACCTGAAAGAATTCAATAAGCAATTCGCAAAAGAGCGCGGGGAGAAGGCGGGATCGTCGCTGATGCTAAGCGAAGTCTACGTGCCGCGCGACAAATTCTTCGAGAGCATGGAAAAATTCCGCGCCGAAGCGCTGAAACGCGGCATGGATATCATCTACGGCACCGTGCGGTTTATCGAACGCGACGATGAAAGCTTTTTGCCGTGGGCGAAGCAGGATTACGCCTGCATTATTTTCAATCTCTACATCGTGCATAGCGACGCCGGCATCGAAAAGGCGAAGCAGGATTTCCAGGCGCTGTACGATATCGCGCTCGCGGCGGGCGGAAGTTATTACCTGACCTATCACCGCTGGGCGCGCAAGGACCAGGTGCTGAAAGCCTATCCGCTACTGCCCGAACTGCTGGCGGAAAAACGCCGCATCGATTCCCGGGAAATATTCCAGAGCGACTGGTATCGCCACTACAAGACGATGTTCACCTAAGCCACTGGGCGAAATGCATTATTGCTTATACCGCAACTTGTTCTTGACTTGTTCCCCTACCTCTGATAGCCTGAGAGAAGATGGAAGGAGGACAGGATGAACAGGGAAGAAGCAAAAAGTCTCATAAAATCGTTCTTGCGGTCCATCGCCGGCCTCTTCCTGGCCCTCCGCAGCCTCATTGCGAAATCAGCTACCGCGATAGGTGCTGTAGCTGTAGGGCGAGACGAGCAGCGGAACGTGGTAATGCGCCTCGCCGTCGCTGATGCCGAAATGGATAGTAATGAGATCGAGGAACGGGATCTTGGGCAGCTCGACCCCCATGCGGCGAAAATACTTTCCCGCCTCGAATTCCAGCCGGTACGTGCCGGGCTTGAAATCCTTGTCGGCCAAAAGGGGGGCATCGGCCCGGCCGTCGGCATTGGTCTTGGTCGCGACCAGCAACGTCTCCGCCCCGCCCGCGCCGATGCGGAACAGCCGCAAGCGCACCCCGTTCGCGGGGCAGCCATGCGCGGTGTCGAGAATATGCGTGGTGAGTTTTCCCATGGGTTATTTTTACCGCGAGGCCGGGATAAACGCAACAGCGGCAGTGCCGCCCGCCATCACGTCATCCCGCGCGCGCTTCCCTGTCTTCTCGAGAAAGACCGCACAGAGAAGCGCGGCAATCTCACCGCTCGCCACTCCGCCACCCCGGCGAAGGCCGGGGTCCACGGACTGCGCATGCGGGTGCGGAACAGGCTGCAGAAGTTACGGATCACGCTGCCATGTCCGTGGGCCCCGGCCTTCGCCGGGGTGGCCCTACGTGTGAAAATGCTCGCGCTCTTATCCCCTCTCCCAAGGCAGACCATAACTGGCAAGAGAACTTGTTATCCCCGCATATTCCAGTTGCCATAATCCAGAATCTGCGCTAGTCTAACCCTGCAAGCGTACAACTTGTGCCAGCGTGGTTTTTGAGACTGTTTCACACCTGGAGAAACACAGTACGACTGCCACAACAGCCATGAACTTTCGAGATGTTCAGGGTTGTTGATGTAGAAGCCTCCGCGCAAGCGCATCCCTTTCCCGGCATCTTCATTGTAACGCTGCCCCGTGAAAGGAACGAACATGCCTGCAACAGAAAAACCCGCGCTGAAAAAATACGTCACTACGATGCGTGACGGCAAACCCTTCACCGATTACACACCCGAATACAAGGCGCATCTGCGTCATCAGAAGCGCTGGTCGGATCGCATCGCCTCCGCCATTGTGGGCCTCGCGGGCGCCGGGGTGATCGGCGCGGTCGTCGCCGCGGCCAGCTATGTGCTGCCGCTCATTCCCGTTGCGTCGCAAGGGGCGATGGCCGCGTTGTCAGTGGTCGCCTTCGGCACGGGGCTGCTCGCCGCGGCCGGTGTTGCGGCGGCCGGTTTTGTCGCGGGCGCGGCCGGCCTCGCCGTTCTAGGCGGTGCGGGCCTTCTCGCAGCGAGCGCGGCCGTGAACCTGTACTTTGATTTCGAACGGGAGATGATCACCTATTTCCGCCCTGCGAGCGCGCTCGCAACGGGCGGCGCGACTCTGGCGGTCGCGCTTGGGGTGGCAGTAGGCGTCGCGCCTGAAACCCAGCCCCCCGCTGTTTCCAAAGTTTCTTCCGTCGCGATCGCCTTTGACGCCGCCCGCGCCGGAAAAATGAATGCCGCGCCTGCGTCCTTGCAAAAGGGACCGGCGGCGAAGAAATTTGCAAACGCGATGTAGGGGCGGCTTTGCTGAATCCTCCTCTCCCTCTGGGACAGAAAGGGGCCCGTCGCGCTTGCGACGGTAAGGTGAGAGTACTTGGCTGGCGTCAATACGCGACGCCCAGGAAGTACCCTCATCCTCTCCCAGCCCGCGAGCGATGCTCGCGCTTTGAGGGCGGCTGGCCCCGCCTTCTCCCAGAGGGAGAAGGATTTATTTAGGCGACCTTCCCCGGCGTGGTGTTCGCGGATTTCTGGTCCTGCAGCATGCGGCCCAAGAGGACGTTGACGAGGCCGCCGCTGGGGTTGCCGGAGCCGTCGTTGTTCGCGCTTGAGACGAGGATATCGGGCGTGATTTTCAGGCCGGCAACGGAGATTGCCTTCATGATCTCGACCGAGGTAACGCCCGACGGGGTGAGCGCGCTGGCCTGGTCGCGATAGGCTTTGGCCTGCGCTTCGCCCTTCGCCTGGATGATCGAGGCTTCGGCGTCGCCGATCTGCTTGGTGCGCTGCGCTTCGGCTTCGGCGAGCATCCTGACCCGCGCCGCGTCGCCGCGGGCGCGTTCTTCGGTCTGCTTGGCTTCGTGCTGCGCGACCATGATGCCGGCTTCGGCCGCGCTGATCTTTACCTGCTGGTCGGCCTCGGTCTTGGTTTTTTCGTACTGGATGCGGCGCGTTTCCGCCTCTTTCTTGGCGTCGTACATCGATTTTTCCTGCTCGGCCAGGTTCTTCTGCTGCGTGGTGCGCATCAGCGCCTCCGGCAGGTGGATGTTCGTCACCATGACCGAGACGACATCGACGCGGTATTTCGTGAGGTCGACGCGCACCGCTTCCTCCGCCATTTTCTGTTCTTCGGCGCGGTTCTGCTGGTACGCGATTGCCGGGCTGCGCGCGACTTGCGCGCGGAAGATGCCGTCGATCTGCGGATGCAGCACGTTCGATTCAAGCTGCGCGACGCTGCCGATCTTCTGCACCACATAGGGCGCGTTTTCGGGCAGGATGCGATACTGGCAGCGCACTTCGACCTTCATCGGGAAGCCGTCATGGGAGACGACCTCGAACGGATCGAAGCTCGCGGCGCCCGCCGCCTGGTTGGCCTCCGCGCTCCATTCGACAGAGCGCGTGACGGTCGGGATGATGATCACGAAATAGGCGAGCGGGTTGATGTTGTAGGAGCCGGGGCCAAGCACTTCGCGCTGGATGCCGCGGAAACCCCGGCTGACGACATGGCGCGTGCGGCCCTTGTCATCGGAGGCATCCTCGTTCGGCTTGTCGGGCGACTGGTATTCGCTGGGGTCGCGGCCGATGTTGGAGATCATCACGCCGACCTCGCCCTGCTTGATCATCGTCTGCTTGTGCTTGGTGACGGAGAACAGGTAGGGGTTGATGTAATAGGTGCCGGGCGTGAGGATAGCTTCCTGCGGGCCGCGCTGGCCGCCGTTTTTGAGGAAGGCCTCGCCGTCCTGGAAATTGCCGTGGCTTTCGGGCGTCTGCACGACGACTTCATGTTCGTTCATGGGTAGGCCGTCGCGTGAATCGACGACGCCGATTTCGTTTTCCGCGATCTTCACCGCTTCGCGCACTTCGACGCGGAAGATTTCGGTGTTGATGTTATAGGTGCCGGGGCGCAGGAAATCGATCTGCGGGCCTTTCTGGCCGCCGTTTTTCAGGAAGCTTTCGGCCTTCTGGAAGTTGTCGTGCCCTGCGACGCTGCGGCCGAGCAGGCGGTCGAGCGGCGCGCCGTCGGAGGCTGTCACCACGCCGATCGAGCCTTCGGGGATGAAGGTTTTCTTGATCTTCGTGACCTTGAACAGATAAGGGTTGATTTTGAACGTGCCGTTGGTCAGGAAGCGCAGCTGCTTGCCGCGGATTCCGCCATTGGCGAGGAAGGCGAGCGGGTCCTGGAAATTATTATGCGTCTCGCCCGCAGGGTCGTCGGCGAAGATGCGGCCGGAGGACAGCGCCTGCCCGTCCGTCGCTTCCACAATGCCGAGCTCGTCGGCGCCGATGGTGAGGAAATCGGGCTTGTACACGACGCGCACGATCGGCCAGGGCACGACATGCAGGCCGGGCGACAGGTAATGCGCCTTGAGCCCCACTTCGCCCTGCATGGCGAAGACGTGGCCGGGATCGAGCTCCTTGCCGAAGAAGCGCTGCTCCATGATCGCGATTTCCTTCGACCCCACGTTGACGAGGAAGTTGAACAGGATCGCGATGATCACGATCGCGAAGATGACGCCGTAGATGACCTGGATATGCGTTTCCATGAAAGATCTGCCCCCGATGATGCCCTTGCCGCGGATTCCCGCATTCCGAGAATAGGGGGAAGATATTAAGGATGCGTTGCGGGGAGTTTACGGAATCTAATTGTTATCCTGAGCGCAGCGAAGGATCTCCCTCACTCCGGCAAGCAAGGGGGATTCTTCGCTGCGCTTAGAATGACATCAGAGAAGCGCCGCCAGCTTTTCGCGCAGCCCCGGCGCGATATCGGGGCGCTGCAGCGCGAAGGCGACGGCGGCTTCGATGAGGCCGGCGCAGTGGCCGCAGTCGTAGCGCCTGCCGTCGAAGCGGAAGCCATAGACGGGCGCGGTCGCGGCGAGCTCCGAGATCGCGTCAGTCAGCTGGATTTCGCCCTTGCCGCGCGGGGCATGCACCATTTTGTCGAGGATGCCGAAAATTTCCGGCTGCAGGATATAGCGGCCGATGATGGCGGTGGCGGAGGGCGCGGCTTCGCGTGACGGTTTTTCGACCAGCGATCTCACGCGCAGATGGCCGTACTCGGCCGCGCCGTCGATAACGCCATACATATGCACCTGCTCGGGCGCGACGTCCTGCGCGGCGACGAGGCTCGACCCCGGATGCGCGGCCCCGAAATCAACCATCTGCTTCAGCGCGCCGGTTTTGGCGAGGATTGCGTCGTCGGGCAGCAACACGGCGAAGGGCGCATCGCCCACAACATCGCGCGCAAGCCAGACGGCGTGGCCGAGGCCGCGCGGTTCGTCCTGATGGATGATATGCACGGCGTCATCCGGCAGCGCGCAAGCGCGGATGATATCGGCATAGGCCTGCTTGCCGATATCGGCGAGGTATTGCTCGAGCGCTTCCTCTCGCGCGAAATGCTGGCGGATCGCGTCTTTCCGCGCGGAGATCACGAAAATGAATTCGTCGATCCCCGCTTCCTTCGCCTCCTCGACCGCGTATTGCAGCAGTGGCTTGTCGACAAGCGGGAACAGCTCCTTCGGCACGGTCTTGGTCGCGGGCAGGAAGCGCGTGGCGAGGCCGGCGGCAGGGAAGACGATCTTCGTGATTTTTTTCTGCGTCATGGAATCCGTTATAGCCCAGCTGCAATTCAAAGGCGATTTTTACTGCATTGCAGAATGCCATAAGCGTGAATTTATCTTGCCCAATCAGGGGGTTGCGCGGCACCGGATCAGCGCGTAATTTTCCTTATCGCTCAATTTTCGGGATACCGATCATGACATCGCACCGCGTCGCCTTCCGCCGCCTTAACGATATCGATACGGGTTACTTCGAGATCAAGGATCCGAGCGTGGTGAAGGCGCCGGACGGCAGCTATTTCATGTTCGCAACGCTCGGCACGGAGAAGGACAAGCCCTGGTGCGTCGGGCGGTTCAAGGCCGATCATCCGGGCGGTCCCTGGCAGGAGCTGGAGCCGACCGTCATCACCAATATCGCAGGCCCCGAAGTCGTCGCGCCCGCCGTGGTGCTGAACGCGAAGGGCGAATGGGAAATGTTCATCCAGACCAGCTGTTTCAGCACGACGGGCGTGATCGCGCAGGCTGTGTCGCTCGATGGACGCAATTTCCACGGCGCGGCGCTGCCCGCGATGACCAAGGACGATGTGCCGCAGGGTCCGGTGCCGGTCGTGAGCCTCTATGACGTCGCGCTCTCCGACATTCGCCTGAATGGCCGCGATTATGATTGCATGACGTTTTCCGGCTATCGCAGCCTCGGCTGCGGCGATGTCTATGTGTCGCTGCGCGAAAAAGGCACGGAGTGCTGGGAAGCGCCGCAGCTTGCGCTGAAGCAGGAAGATGTGCCCTTCCACAACAAGCCCGGGACGCCCAATTACGAATGGGGCCTGGAGGGCGCGAAGGTGGTGCAGCTGGCGGATGACCTGTTCCTCATGGTCGGCGTCGCCTTCCTCGACAAGGAACTGACCGAGCGCGGCACGCGCCAGCGCGTATTTTTTGCGGCATCGAGAACGCCGAACGGCCCGTTCGAGCCGATGGAAACCCCGATCGACCCGACTGCCTATCCGGAGGGCACGGGCGAAAACGGCCATCCCGACACCATCGATCTCGGCGATAAAATCGGGCTGCTCTACCAGGAGCGGGCTGGCGAGGGCAAGGACAAGCCCTGGCACCTGCGCTACACCGAATTCGACAAGGATGACCTGATCGCGCGCATGCAGGCGAAGCTCGCGCCGCCTGCGCCCATCGCTCCCTACATTCCGCCCCAGCCGCCACGCCCGCATTGCCCATAATCAATTAGAGTTTTCTTAAAGATCGCGCTTTAGAATGGGGATGGAAATATAAGGTCCTCCCCGCCATGCTGAAACGCCTCCTTTTCACCGCGCTGTTCCTTGTCATCTGGCTGCCCGCGCTGCAGTTTACGGCGACCAATGCGACCACGCGCGCGCCGCTGCCGCCCGCGAGCGCGATGGCAGGCCCCTATCACTGGAAATACCTCGGCCGCGCGATGGACTGGCGGCAGTTTCCGCCGAAGATGCTGATCCTTGCCCAGCTGGCCGATCCCAAGACCGCCGCGGTGCCGCCGATCGCGAGCGAGGCGGATTTCATCGAGTGGATGTATAGCGGCAAAAGCGCGCGGCACCGCGTGAAGAAGGGCGATTTCTTCGCAACCGGCGTGGCCGAGCGCCCCTATGCCAATGAATGGGATATTGCGCATGATAAATCGATGCGCTTCTCGCTCTTCGGCCTGCGCTTCAATTTTCATTTCCTCATGGGCCTGTTCCTCTGCCTATTGCTGCCGCCGCTTTACGCGCTGTGGATGCTCGCAGACGACATCCAGGTCGTCACGCCCGCCGCGCGCAAAAAGCGCGACGACGATTTCGTGCATCTGGTGAAGCTGGTCGAGGCGAAGGCCGCGCAAGACCCGCAATGGCTGAAGCGCCGCACCATCCGCCTCGCCCTGCTTGGCTATGCGGTTGTGTTCGGGGCGATACTTCTCATGATCCCGGTCGGGCTCGGCATGGGGGCGGCGGTGCTGGTGCTCACGGGCGCGAATGCCGGTGCTGCGAAGCTTGCCTTCATCCTCGCCGCCGTGCCGATCGGATTTTCGTTTGCGATGGCGAAATCGCTGTTGATGCCGAAATTCCTGCCGCCCGGTATCGAGGTGAACGCCCAAGACGCCCCGCAACTTTTCGCCTTCCTTGCGAAAATCATCGAAAAAGCCGAAGGCCCGCGTTTCCAGCGCGTCTATATCAGCAACGAAATGAACGCGAGCGTCAGCCGCGACGGTGGATTCCTGGGCTTTTTCGGCTTCGGTCCGGTGACGCTGACACTCGGCCTGCCGCTCATGCAGGCGCTGACGAAACCGCAGCTGGCCTCCGTCGTCGGCCATGAATACGGCCATGTCGCGGCCAAAGATAACGCACTTGGCCAATGGATTTACCGCATCCGCACCAGCTGGCTGATTTTGGGCGACCGGCTGCAGTTCGAGCAGATGTGGTACGCGCTGAAGCTCAACCGCTTTTACCAGTGGTTTATCGGCGTGTTCAGCGCCTACAGTTTCGCCCTGTCACGCCGCTGCGAGTACGAGGCGGATGCCTTCGCCGCGAAGCTCGCGGGCGCGGAACATGCGGCGGCCGCGCTTTCCGCCGTCGCGGTGCGCGACCACGAAGTCGGCACGATTTACTGGCGCGACCAGTGGAAGAAGAGCGAGGCGGTGCCCGATCCGGCTGCCGAAGCGCCGTACACCGCCCTGGCCGGTTTCTTCGCGCAGCCGCGCGACCAGCAGGAAATTATCGAGGTCGTCACCAAGGAAACGCCGGGTTTTGCGAGCACGCATCCGACGCTGATGGAGCGGTTGCGCGCGCTCGGCCAGGGCTTCATTCCGCCGCAGCCGATTGCGCAGAGCGGCGCGGCGGAACTGCTCGGCCCGCTGGAGCAGAAGCTGACGGAAATTTTCAACATGGAGTGGCTGCATAACGCGCGCCCGCATTGGGAAGCCGCGCATGAAGAGCACAAGACGCTCACCGCCCGTCACGCGGAGCTGAAGGCCCGCGCGCTGACTGAGCTGACTCGCGAAGAGCTGATGGAATATATCTCCGCATCCGACCGCGCGAAGGATGACCAGAGCGTGATCGCGGCGAGCGAGGAGCTGCTGGCACGCGAGCCGGACAACGCCATGGCGAAACTGAATATCGCGGGCCTGCGATTGTGGAACGGCGACGAAACGCAATTGCCGGTTCTGGAGGGCCTTGCCGCCGACAAGCAATGCCTGCAAGGCGCCTGCCGCCATGCGATTGGCTATTACCACAAGCAAAAGCGCCCGGAAGATGCAAAAAGCTGGGAAGAAAAACTGAGCGCCTGGGAATACGAGCGCGAAGCGGGCGCGGAGGAACGGCAGATCGTACTGGCAACGGATCGTTACCATCCGCACGGATTGCCGGAGACGACCGTCGCGGCAATCGCACGCCACTGCGCGCAGTTCAAGCTGCTGCGTTTCGTTTACCTTGCGCGCAAGGAAGTGCGCTACCTGCCGGAATATCCCGCCTACCTGATCGGCTTCCGGAGCAAGGGCGCGTTCTGGTCGCAGAAGAAGCTGCAGGAGGAACTGAACCAGTTCATTGCAACCTCGGGCCTCGGCGCGGATTTCCTGTTCATTGACGTGACGGCGATTTCGGGACTGGAGGGACGATTGAAAAAAATTCCAGGCGCGCTGATCTACGACAGCAAGAAAGGCACGACATGACGGTGTTTCTCGCGAAAGCCGCGCGCCGCGAAATGACCTTCAACGGCCCGCTGCGCTCGGGCCTTGTTATCGACAGCCGCGCGCTGCTGGCGCGGGGATACGCCGACTATCAGCATGATTTCGCGGCCGCCATTTCGGCCGCCTATGCCGGCCACTGGTACACGCCGGCGCAGGGCGCGCGCGGCAACAAGATGAAGATCGATGCGGATACGCGGCGCGGCAACACGATCATTCCCGGCTATTTCATCGGCCGCACGCTGACGGGCGCCGACCTTGAATCCGCGCTTGGGACGCTGGTGCTGCCGAGTGTCATCAAGCTCGACGGGACCTGCCTGTTCCATATCCACAGCATCGATATCCGCGTCTATGACATGGGCTATGGATCGGCGACGTTCGAGGGGGAGATCGAGGCGCTCCGCGATATGTCGCTCGATGAATTCCGCGTGGCGGCTGAAAAGGCGAGTTCCGAGCTGACCGCCTTCAAGACGCTTTACCTTGAAACCTTCAAGCGCGTGGGCGCGCAGCTGGCGCCCGAATTGACGCTCGCTAATTTCCACGGCAGCGGCAAGAACGCCTATTGGGCGAATACCTGCCTGTTCCAGGGCATCGGCGACCTGTTCTGGGTGCACCGGGTATTCCATGTTGCCTGTGCCAGCGGGGGCGAATATGCCGTGCTGAAGGAAACCGGCAAGGCGCTGATCTTCGGCGAGCAGCCGGCGCTGATCGAGGACGCCTCCGTCTCCGCGGGCCTCTCGGTCTATCCCGGCAACGGCAACTCGGCCGAGATTTATGACGCCAGCGCGGTGCAGCCGAAACAGCTCGGCACGCTGTTGAGCATGGTGCGCACGCAAAATATATTTTACGTGGCCGCGGAGGATATCGACCGCGACCTGTTCTTCCTGTCCAACGATCTCGACCGCCAGAAACATTCGCAGGATATGCGCCTGCTGGAACGCCAATCGGAGCTGATCGTCGAATACCAGTCGAAGGTGACGCTGTTCAAGGCCGTCTATGACGATTTCGACAACAGTCTGGACCCACAGGGGTTGAAGGTGTGGCACGCGCTCGAAAAAGCCTGGCATACGCGCGACCGCTTCGCCAACCTCAATACCAAGCTGGAACTGGTGGAGAAAATCTATAACCGCATCCGCGAAAACCTGAACCACCTGCAGAACAAGAAGCTCGGGCTGTTCATGCTCGCCTTTACGCTCATCAGCTCGCTCTCTGTGATCGTCGATACTGTCGACTTCACGACGCAGGGCGATAACCTTGCTGCGCCCTCTCCCTTGCGCGTGGGCGTGCTGGTGGCGACGCTCGTCATCGTCATCCTGTTCGCGATGGGGCTGATCCGGCCGGGCAAGCGCAAGGTATAATCCCCTGTCATCCTGAGCACAGCGAAGGATCTCTCTTTCTTGCCGCAGGAAGGGAGATCCTTCACTGCGCTCAGGATGACAAGCTAGTTATGGATAAAAACGCCCGAATCAATTGACGGCAAAGCCTGCAGTTTCGGATAGTGGCGCGAGCATTTTTGCGCCAGAGGAGTTGCCATGCAAGCCCGTCCCGCCGCCCCCGCGACCATCGAGCCGAAGAAGATCCACGACACCGTCGTGATCCTCGATTTCGGCAGCCAGGTGACGCAGCTGATCGCGCGGCGCATCCGGGAGGCGGGGGTTTACTCGGTTCTCCTCCCCTTCAGCGCATCGATGGAAAAAATTCGCGCGGCGAACCCCAAGGCGATCATCCTCTCGGGCGGCCCGGCAAGCGTGACGGAGGCGAATTCCCCCCGCGCGCATGACGAGATTTTCAAGATGGGCATACCTGTTCTGGGAATTTGCTACGGCCAGCAGACGATGTGCGAACAGCTGGGCGGAAAAGTGACGTCTTCGCCCAAGCGCGAATTCGGCCGCGCGCATATCACGGTCGAGCACGCTAAATCGCCGCTGTTCGACGGCATCTGGCAGGCGGGCGTGAAGCCGCAGGTCTGGATGAGCCATGGCGACAGCGTATCCGCCATTCCGGACGGCTTCTGCGTCATCGGCAAGAGCGACACCTGCCCCTATGCCGCCGTCGCCGACGAAACCCGCAAATTCTATGGCGTGCAGTTCCACCCCGAAGTCGTGCATACGCCGGAGGGCAAGCAGATCATCTCGAACTTCATCCTGAAAATCGCCGGCTGCAAAAACGACTGGACGATGGCGGCCTTCAAGGACGAGGCGATCGAGGCGATCCGCAGGCAGGTGGGCAAGGAGCGCGTCATATGCGGCGTGTCAGGCGGCGTCGATTCAACCGTCGTCGCAGGGCTGCTGCATGCCGCGATCGGCGGCCAGCTGACCTGCATCTTCGTCGATACCGGATTGATGCGGCTGAACGAGGGCGAGGAAGTGGTCGACCTGTTCCGCAACCATTTCAACATTCCGCTGGTGCATGAAAAGGCGGGACCGCTGTTCCTCGAGCGCCTCGCGGGCGTTTCCGACCCCGAGCAGAAGCGCAAGATCATCGGCAAGGCCTTTATCGACGTATTCGAGGACGCGAAGAAGCGCGCAGGCGAAGCGAAGTTCCTCGCGCAAGGCACGCTTTACCCCGATGTAATCGAAAGCGTATCCTTCACCGGCGGGCCGAGCGTCACGATCAAGTCGCACCACAATGTCGGCGGGCTGCCGGAAGACATGAAATTCCAGCTGGTGGAGCCGTTGCGCGCGCTGTTCAAGGACGAGGTGCGCGCGCTCGGTGCCGAGCTTGGCATCCCCGAAAAATTCATCAAGCGCCACCCCTTCCCCGGCCCCGGCCTCGCTATACGCATTCCGGGCGATATCACCGAGGAAAAACTCGCCATCCTGCGCAAGGCCGATGCGATTTTTATCGAGGAGCTGCACAGCAATAAATTATATGACGAAACCTGGCAGGCCTTCGCCGTGCTGCTGCCCGTCAAAACCGTCGGCGTGATGGGCGACGGCCGCACCTATGACAGCGTCCTCGCCCTCCGCGCCGTGACCTCAGTGGACGGCATGACCGCCGACTACGCCCCCCTCCCCCACGAATTCCTCGGCCGCTGCGCCGTGCGAATTGTGAACGAAGTGAAGGGCATTAACCGCGTGGTCTATGACATCACGAGCAAGCCGCCGGGGACGATTGAGTGGGAGTGACGAAATTAGATCGCTTAGAAGAGCTAGTCGACTTCCCAACCTCATCGCCTGGAGCTCCGTTACCGGCGATAATCTGTAATGAGACTACCCTCTATTTAATTTATCTCATTGCTGAGGAAAAGCGGGCTGCGACTAAAGCGGCAGTAGTACAATTCCGGAATTTTCTCATTTTTAAGTTTGGCGCACCCAATGATGAAGCTCTAAGCGGCCACCCGCTTTACAAAACTGGTCTGAGACCTTACAGCGTCTTCAATGTGCATGAGTCTTCATGGATTTCTGAACTCGTTATAATAAATTCCGTTCATTCCCGTCATAACCCAAAAGCTTATCGTGAGCTAAGGCACCTAATTTTTGCGTTTCACGATTCGACTTTCGAATGCGTCGCGGAAAACGCCAGTTTGGAGATACTAGATTGCGGCGTCAGCGATTGCTTAAAACTTCTGGCACACCGCTTTAGTAACACAAAAGCTCTAAGCGATATGTAAATGCAGCAATGGTTTTGCCACCGTGTTGGACATCCCGCACCGCATCATATATAAAAAACTGCAACCGAAACCCCTGCCGCCGGAAGGTTGCCATGGCCAAGAAATCATCGAAAATCGTTACCGAGAAAATCCGCGCCGCCGTGGGGCTGACTTTTGACGACGTGCTGCTGCTGCCGGGGGCGTCGGAGATACAGCCGCTCGACGCGGATACTTCGACGCGCATCACGCAGAATATCAGGCTGAACATCCCGCTCGTCTCGGCCGCGATGGATACGGTGACGGAGGCCGAAGCGGCGATTGCGCTGGCGCAAGCAGGCGGCATGGGCATCATCCACCGCAACATGGAACCCGACATGCAGGCGGAGCATGTGCGCCGCGTGAAGCGGTATGAATCTGGCATGGTGCTAAATCCTATCACCATCCACCCCGACGCGCCGCTGGCCGAAGCGCTCGACCTCATGAAGCGCTACCGCATTTCGGGCGTGCCGGTGACCAAGGCGAATGGCAAGCTGGTCGGCATCCTCACCAACCGTGATGTGCGCTTTGCCGACAACCCGAAGCAGCCGATCCGCGAGCTGATGACATCGGATAACCTCATCAAGGTCGTCAACAAAGTTGATAAATCGAAGGCGCGGAAGTTGCTGCATGTCAACCGCATTGAAAAACTGCTGGTCGTTGACGATGAAGATCGCTGCATCGGCCTCGTGACTGTGAAGGACATCGAAAAGGCGCAGCTGCACCCGACCGCCTGCAAGGATGAAAACGGGTCTTTGCGCGTCGGCGCTGCGATCGGCACGGGCGAGCAGAACTTCGCGCGGGCTTTAGGGCTGATCGATGCGGATATCGACCTGGTCGTGGTCGACACCGCCCATGGCCATTCCAAAAACGTGATCGACATGGTGAAAAAACTGCGCCGCGAAAACAACCGCGTGCAACTGGTCGCCGGCAATATCGCGACCGCCGACGCGGCGAAGGCGCTGATTGATGCGGGCGTAGATGCGGTCAAGGTCGGCATCGGCCCCGGTTCGATCTGCACCACGCGCATCGTGGCGGGCGTGGGCGTGCCGCAGCTGACCGCGATCATGGATGTGGCGAGCGTCGCAGCGAAGCAGAACATTCCCGTGATTGCCGATGGCGGCATCAAATCATCGGGCGATCTGGCCAAGGCCGTCGCGGCCGGCGCGGATTGCGTGATGATGGGCGGCATTTTCGCGGGCACCGACGAGGCGCCCGGCGAGATCATTTTGTATCAGGGCCGTTCTTATAAAGAATATCGCGGCATGGGTTCGGTCGGCGCGATGGTGCGTGGCTCGGCCGATCGCTATTCACAAGGCTCGGTAAAAGAATCGCAGAAGCTGGTGCCTGAAGGCATCGAGGGACGTGTGCCTGCCAAGGGTCCCATCGGCAACGTCATCCACCAGATGGTGGGGGGCTTGCGCGCAGCGATGGGCTATACCGGCTGCAAGACCGTTGCGGAGATGAAGAAAAACGCCAAATTCATCCGCATGACGGGCGCGGGATATCGCGAAAGCCATGTGCATGATGTGACGATCACCAAGGAAGCGCCGAACTACCGGGCGGATTAGTTCTTAATCCCCTCTCCCGCCCTTGCGGGAGAGGGTTAGGGAGAGGGTGAGGACTTGCGCGAAATCGTCGCAGGTCTGCACAGGCCGGTTCTTCCGCGCACCCTCCCCAGCCCTCTCCCGCAAGCACGGGAGAGGGGGCAGATTCAATCCTTGACTCCCCTCCTCCCCTTATTATATAAAATCCGCATTGGGGAGTAGCCTCCACGTCCTCCCTGTGGGCTGGTGCCAACATACTTGTGCCGCAAGGCGCATGGTTCCAGCAGCGGATTTCCGCTTGGCAAGACCAGTACATTCGCGAAAGCCGTCCGGCTTGTTTTCGCGGCTGTATGGTCATGCGAAGCCGGGCGGAGAACGCGAGATGGGCATCTTTCAAACCACGCTTCTGGCCTTCAGCATGTCAACCGACGCCTTTGCGGTATCGGTCGGCAAGGGCGCGTCCTTGCGCAAGCCGCATCTGTCGCAGGCCTTGCGCACCGGCGCGATTTTCGGCGCGGTCGAGGGCATGACG
>DASPMW010000127.1:0-2631 GCA_035626855.1 Patescibacteria group bacterium | reverse complement strand
AGTCGCACCCAGGTCTTCGTTCACGCCGGGTACGAATTTGATTTCGTGCTCGGCCGCGAATTTTTTCGCCTGCATGATCGCCTGGTCGAGCCCGCCGAGCGGGGAGCCGCGGTAGCCGGAGATAAAGGTCGCGGTTTTCAGGCCCGCGGCGCGGTCGAGGTCGTGCTGCATCATCGGGATGCGGACCAGCGCCTGCAGCCCGTTCAGGTAAATGCGGCCTGATTTTTCGGTGTATTTGTCATCCAGCGTAACAGCGTCGCGCATGCCCTTGAGCCCACCCTCTATGCGTTTTCCGTAACGGTATGCGATTCCGTATAGACGTTAAGGTAGTATCGTATAACGTGCCGGGCAACTTTATTTCAACAATTCTTTTCATAAATTAGTGGAGAATAATGTTAAATTTCAAGGGCCTAGAGCAACTTTTTGTGCTGCAACGCACAACGCGCGCGGAATAATAAGGCTTTTCAGGCAACTGCGGCCTATGTTACAAGCTTGCACGCCCAACGGGGGCGCAACTTTTACAAAGAGATTCGGAAAGGGGTGATTACCATCGTACAGGTCATCGTACGCGATAACAACGTGGACCAGGCTCTGCGCGCGCTCAAGAAAAAGATGCAGCGTGAAGGACTCTTCCGCGAAATGAAACTGCGCCGCCACTATGAGAAGCCTTCTGTGAAGAAGGCTCGTGAGCGTTCCGAAGCAGTTCGTCGCCACCGCAAACTTGAGCGCAAGCGCAAGGAACGCGACGGCGAATAGTCGTTATCGGTTTAATATCGCCACTTAGATATTTGAAAAGGGTCCGCGCGTTATGCCGGACCCTTTTTGTATTTCGTGTATGCGCGCGAAGCCACCCCGGCGAAGGCCGGGGTCCAGTTGATGCAACTGCTACCGCGATATTTCCGAAATGGAAGTCTTATAAGCTGGACCCCGATTTTCATCGGGGTGGCTTCGCGTTGTCGCCGTTTTCAATCTTCGCCATGCCGGACTTGTTCCGGCATCCAAAAGCGTGTCGGCGCGTCACATAACCGCAGGACTGCCTTTTGAACCCCGCAACGAGTGCGGGGGTGGTAACAGCGATGAATTAGATTTTCAATTTTCCGGCAGCGTTTGACGGCCGGTCATCCATCACCGGCACCGTGCCGCCGGCCTTGCGCATTTCATCGGCGGCGCGCGCGAGGATGTTTTCGGCGATGGCGGCGAAGGGCTCGGCGGCGCCGAGGGTTTCCGCGCCGGTCTTCAGGTTTTCCGAGATGATCAGCCGCTCGCGGGATTCGAAATTGAAGATTTCGGTGATTTTACGGTTCAAGACCGGCATCTCTGCCACTTTCGCGATGGTGGTGTCGCTCATCAGCGTCCAGGTCTCGTTCGATGCCGGCTTGTTTTCATTGGCGGGCGGGGCCGTAACCGCCGCGGCGACCGGCTTTTTCGCGGCGTCGATCATCGCGGCGAGGCGCGGGTATTTTTCGCGGGCGACGGATTCCGCCGTGGCGCCCGAGGTGTCGGGGATATCGATGCGCGCGCCCTGCGCCAGCAGGTATTCGAAAACGCGGCCGCGGTCGGAGGCGGCGGCGAAATAGGACGCCGTGCGTTCTTCCTTTCCTGTACGCGCGTCGAGATCCGCGCCTTTTTCGGCAAGCGCGGCAACGACGTCGAGATCGCCGTGATGGGCCGCCCAGTGGATCGGATAGGCATAAGCGTCGTTATGGTCGTTCACATCGGCGCTTGCCGCGATCAGCAGCAGCGCCGCCTTCGACTTGTTTTCGGTGAGGGCGGAGAGGAGCGGCGCGCTTCCGTCCTTGTTGCGGGCGGCGAGGTCGGGCTTGCGCGCGATCAGGTATTGCAGGATTTCGAGCTGGCCCGCCGCGGCCGCGAGATGCGTAACGGTATTGCCGTCCCCGTTTTTAGAATTGATGTCGTAGCCGAGCGACTCCAGGCAGTAGCGAAGCTCCTTCATGTCGCCGCTGCTGGCGGCCTTGAAAAAGGTTTTCTTCGTGCTGATGAATGCCATGTGCTGCTCGTTTTCCCCGCTGTTGTGTGCCTGGGAATTATCGCAACCGCATTACGTTTCGTCAATGGTACTATACTACCGCATTGTATTTGCGGGCTTATATGCCATCAGGCCCGCGGTGCATAACCGCCCGAAATTCAATGGCGTACCAATTTAAAATTGCGTTTTACGCAGTTATGTGGTAGGGTAAAAAGATCGGCGGATCTTCCGCCCGGCGGTTATTGGACATTGTGAAGAACTGGTACTAAATGCCGGTCGCAGACCGGTAGGTAACGGGTGCATTGGTTTTGACGGGCAAGTGCGAAGTCCTCACCCACACCTTGACCCTCTCCCGCGAGGGCGGGAGAGGGGATTAGAGGCACGGGCGGGAAACGCCTGGAAATTACAGGCAGAAATTACGCAGCTTGGGGGCGGGCGGTTTGTTTTTGCTGATCGGTTCGGTCGCCTTGACGAGGAATTCGGCGGCTTTGGGATCGACCTTGTCGAGAAGCGGCTTCAGCGTCGCGCGCACTTCGGCGTGATAGTCGTTCAGCCATTTCACTTCTTCATTCGTAAGCAGCGCGGGCTCGACGAGGTTGGTGTCGATCGGCGCCATGGTCAGCGTTTTGAAGCCGAGCAGCTTC
>DASPMW010000126.1:0-53395 GCA_035626855.1 Patescibacteria group bacterium | reverse complement strand
ACGAAAAGGGCGAACTGAAAACACATGCGCCCAGCACGTACAAAATCCCCACGGGCCGCGATATCCCGAAGGTATTCAACACGGCGCTTTTCGAGAACCTGAACCCGGAAGACACCATCTATCGCTCCAAGGCGGTGGGGGAGCCGCCCCTTATGCTCGGGATTTCGGCGTTCCTGGCGATCCGTGATGCCATCGCATCGACCGGACCGGCTGGCTGCCGCCCGCCGTTGATGGCGCCCGCGACGCCGGAGCGCGTGCTTGCCGCTATCCAGGCGGTGCAGGCATGAACGGCAATCATGAATGGCTGCCCGTGCTCGCCGAACTCACGACACAGGGCGAGCCTTGCGTGCTTATCACCGTGATGGAGGCCAAGGGCTCAACGCCGCGTGAGGCGGGGGTAAAGATGATCGCGACGATGACCGCGCAATTCGGCACCATCGGCGGCGGTAACCTTGAATTCCAGGCGCTCGCCGCGGCACGGGAGCTTCTCGTCGCCGCTGGCGCGCCGACCGTTAAAGATTATCCGCTCGGCCCCAAGCTGGCGCAATGCTGCGGCGGAGCGGTGACCGTGTTTCTGGAGCCATTTTTACCGGCCTCCAAAACCTTGCTGCTGTTCGGTGCGGGGCATGTCGGCAAGGAAGTGGTCAAGGTGCTCGACGGATTGCCGGTCCGGATTAAATGGATCGACAGCCGCGCCGGGGAATTTCCTGCAAGCATGCCCGCGAACTGCACGCGTGTAGTCGCCGCAAACCCGGTCGGCGAGCTCGCGGCGGTGGATGACAAAACCTACATCGCCGTCCTGACCCACAGTCATGACCTCGATTTCGAAATCGTCCGCGCCGCCTATCATAAAAGCTTTGCCTATCTCGGCCTGATCGGGTCGGATACCAAGCGCGCGCGCTTTGAAAAGCGGCTGGCCGCCGATGGCGTATCGCCCGAACAATTACAGCTGCTGCATTGCCCGATCGGTCTCGGCGAAACCGGCAAGCACCCGCGCGAAATTGCGATCTCGATCGCGGCTGAACTGTTGACTCTGGGGCTGTGCCGCGGCGCGGAAAACCGGGCAGAAGCAGGTTAGACCACGCCGCACCGCAATATGAAAACTGCAAATCCTTGCCTTGCCAAGCTGATCACCCGCTCAGCTATTGCCTTTTGCCGCTCAGAGGCTAGGATTCATTAAATCAAAATTGAAACTTACCCCGAGAGGCCAAGTTATGTCTTCCACGCCTGCCGACCTGTCAGCGAATCCGCTCGTCAACGGTCCGACCTACCCCTATGGCGCGCCGCCGCTCGACCTCGTCAAGACCGAGCATTTCCTGCCCGCCATCCAGCATTACATGGAGGAGGCGAAGCAACAGGTCGCGGAGATCAAGAACAACCGCGCGCCCGCGACATTCAAGAACACCATCGAGGCGCTCGAATTTTCGGGACGCAATCTTGGCCGTGTGCTGACTGTGTTCGGCAATCTGGCCGGTGCCCAGGCGGACGACGCGCTCCGAGCGATCGAGAGCCAGGTTTCGGTGCTGGGCGTGCAGCATGCAAATGACATCATGCTCGACAGCGACCTCTTCAAGCGCGTGAAGGCGGTTTATGACGACCGCGCCAATCTCAAGCTGAATCCCGAACAGGCAATGCTGCTGGAGGAAACCTACAAGGGTTTCGTTCGCAGCGGTGCGAACCTTGACGACGCGAAAAAGACCGAGCTGCGCGCCGTCGAGGAAAAGCTGGCGGAGCTTGCCACGACCTTCAAGAACAACACCGTCAAGGGTACCGACGCCTGGGAAAAGGTCATCGATGACGAGAAGGAACTCGTCGGCCTGCCGGACCGCGTGAAGGCGATGTACAAGGATTATGCGGAAGAAAAAGGCCTGACCGGCAAATGGCTGATCAAGCTGTCGCCGCCGCCGATCGATATCGCTGAATACAGCGAGAACAGAGCCTTGCGCGAAGAGGTTCACAAGGCCCGCACCAATGTCGCCTTCGGCGGCCCCTTCGACAACCGCCAGGTGACTCTCGACATCGTCGCGGCGCGGCAAAAGAAAGCAGAACTGTTGGGTTTTGGCAACTACGCGGAATTCGTGCTCGACGACCGCATGGCGAAGAACCCCAAAACCGTCATGGACTTCCTCGACCGCAACGAGGCTGTGTATAAGCCGGCTGCGATGGAATTCGTGAAGAAGGTCGCCGACTACGCGAAGAAAACGGACGGGCTGACAGAACTCAAGCCCTGGGACATGGGCTATTACAGCCGCAAGCTGAAGGAAGAGACCTTCCAGATCAACCTCGAAGACACGCGTCCCTATTTCGACCTCGAGCAGGTGCTGGAAGGCCTGCGCAAGCATGCCGAAAATCTCTTCAACATCAGCATGACGCTGACAGCGGGCAAATATCCGGTCTATCACCCGGACGTCAAAGTTTACGAAGTGACCGATAAGAAAACAGGCGAGATGATCGGCCTGTTCTACGGGGATTTCTATGCGCGTCCCGGCCTGAAGAGCAACGGCGCCTGGATGAGCACCTTCCGCAACCGCGGTCTGAACGAGGAAGGCGAAAACGAATTCTCGATCGTGACCAACACCTGCAACTTCGCCAAGCCGACGCCGGAGCATCCGACGCAGCTTTCCATCGACGAAGTGCGCACGGTCTTCCATGAATTTGGCCACGGTCTGCATGCGCTGCTCGCCAAGGGCGATTACCGATCCCTGACCGGCACCAACGTGAAGTGGGATTTCGTCGAGCTGCCCTCGCAGCTGCAGGAAAACTGGGCGAAGCAGAAGGAGACGCTCGATACCTTCGCGCGCCATCCGGAAACCAACATGCTGCTTCCGGCCGATGTGATCCAGAAAATCAACGACATGGAGAACTTCGATGCGGGCTATATGGGCCTGCGCCAGACATTCTTCGCTAAGCTCGACATGAACTGGCACACGACTGACGTGAACACGATCAAGAGCGTCGAGGACTTCGAGGACAAAGTGATCCGCGAGACCTGGGTGTTCCCGCGCGAATACGGCGTTGGTACCCAGTCGACCAGCTTCGGCCATCTGTTCGGCGGCGGATATGCGGCCGGCTATTACAGTTATAAATGGGCGGAGGCGCTTGAAGCCGACGTGTTCTCGGAGTTCGAGAAGAAGGGCCTCTATCACCGCGAAAGCGCCGACAAGCTGCGCGACCACATCTACGCCCGCGGCGGCACGGCCGATCCGGCCGAGCTGTTCCATGCCATGATGGGCCGCGAGCTTGACCCTGATGCGCTTTTCCGCAGGGAGGGGCTACTGCCAGAAAACGGCCTAAAAAAGCCGGCGAATGGCAACGCGCCTGACAAGCCGTTGCCGCCCGCGATTGACCCGCGCAAGCGGGGCCCAAAATTCGGGACCTAAATAAAAGAGGCGCTGCGAAGGCAGCGCCTCTTTTAATTCGCGGGTTTAATCAGTCGGTCGCGCGGGAGCAGCAGTCAATCTCCTTGGCCAGCAGGACGTCAGTCTGTTCGGGCACACAGGATATTCTTTTCAGGAGGATGCTCGCATTGCGCGACGAGAGCCGCGATGCGGTAATGCGCAACGATGCCGAATTGTCCGCACGCACGATGGCTGTCTTCTGAGTCATGACGTCCTCCTTCTGCTGAGAGAAAATGATATGCGGAAAGGACGCGGTTGTCCCGCGCAAGAAGGTCTTGAATGGCTAATTTTATTGCAAGTTTGATGATATAGGCCCCGCTAGTCCGTGATGCATCGCAGCAACTTTCGTCGTCACACCGCGGCGCGAATGTGTTCAAGTATGAATTGTTGCGTCGCGTCATCGGCAAGCGCCGGCACATGGCCCGCGCCCGGCACGACATGCAGGCGCAAGCGCGGCACGAGCCGTTGCATGTCGGAAATTTCTTGCGCAGTGCAGAGATCAGAAACGCTGCCGGCAATCAGCGCGACCGGGCAGGTAATGAATTCAAAGGCGGGCGATAAATCGACCTCGCCAACGAGATCCACTGTCGCGCGCCTCGCAAGCTTGGGGTCGAAATGAAATGTGTAATGATCGCCGGTTTTGATAAGCTGATGTCCCGCATAATGATGCCACACATCGTCAGGCACGGGACCCAAGGGCAGGTTCTGCCGCTGCACCGCTTCGTATTGTTCAGGCGAAGCGAATACGGGGTGTGTTTCGCTTAAGTAGCCGCTGATGCGCTTCAACGCATCTGCATTCGGCTTTGGCGTGATATCGTTCAGCGTCAGGGTGCGAAAGAACGCGCCTTGCCCCTTCCAGGCCATAACCATCGCCAGCAGCCCGCCCATCGAGGTGCCGAGCCAGTGCACGCCTGTCAGGCCTGTCTGGGTCAGGAAAGCCGTGAAAATATCTGCGTAAACTAGAAGCGAATAATCCTGCGCCTCGTCGAGCCACTGGCTGTCGCCGCGCCCCGGCGCATCGACACAGTAAACCTCATAGCCGGCGACGGACAGAAACCGGGCGATGTAATCGAAGTCCCGCTTCTGCCGCGTCAACCCATGCACCGCAACAACAACCCCCCGCCGATCGCCCAGCGCCGGCCACCGCAGGTAGCCCAGGCGAAAATCCTTATTTGCATATGCATTGCGGACGGTGAAAAATTCCGTTGGCGGACAGGCGATAAGGTCGGGGGAGGGCAAGGCGTTCTCCTGTTGAATACGGCTTCGCGGAACTTTAGACTCTCTTTACGGCCATCGACAAGAAGCTGCTGGGCCTTATGGAATGGCGGCTCAGACATTCTTAACAGATGGCGTCCGATAATGACCGCACACGTCAGGAGGATACAGATGAATCTTCGGCTCATATCCGCCTTGTTTATTTTCACGGCTCTCGCGGGGCCGTCCGCCGCCGAAGCTGCGGGTTTTTATCTGCAGGAGCAAAGCGTCAGCCAGCAGGGCAGCGCGTTCGCGGGCGCGGCGGCGAACCCGGAAGACGCCTCCACGATCTTCTACAACCCCGCCGGCATGACGCAGCTCTCCGGCGACCAGGTGACCGGCGGCATCAGCGTCCTTATCCCGCGCACCAAGATCACCAATACCGGCTCAACCGCCGGGCCGACTGCGGGCCTGCAGACGCCATATGCGGGGCCGGACAGCGGCAACCCCTTTGATCCGACCCCGGTGCCCAGTTTTTACGCGGTCCATCAGGTCGAGGGAGAACGCGTATGGCTTGGCCTTGGCGTCAGCTCCCCCTTTGGTCTGGCCAATGACTACGGCGACAACTGGTTCGGACGCTATGACTCGACCAAGAGCGAATTGCTGAGCGTGAACGTCACCCCGGTGATTGCGGTGAAAGTGAACAACCACCTTTCCATCGGCGGCGGCCCGAACATCCAGTATGCAAATGCGAAGCTCGTAAACGCGCTGCCCTGTCCGGCCGCGATCTGCGGCGGCGCGGCGTTCACGCCGGCAACCGACGGTTTATCGACGCTGAAGGGCGACAGCATCGGCTTCGGCTTCAATATCGGCGCTCTTTACGCTTTTGACGACAAGACGCAAATGGGCGTGCATTATCGCTCGCAGATGAATCAGACGATCGACGGTCAGGTTGCCGTCTCGGGCCTGCTCGGTCCGCTCGCGGCCGGTAACGGCATCCGCGGCGGCGAGGCGGTGCTCAAGCAGCCCGATTCCCTGAGCGTTGCGCTGTCGCACAAGGCGAGCGACCGTCTGACGCTGCTCGGCAGTTACAACTGGTTTGGCTGGCACAATTTCGACGAGATCCGTGTGCGCTTCGATACGGGCGGGCCAGACTCTGTGACCCCGCAGAATTACGACGACAGTTTCTCGGTCGCGCTCGGCGCACGCTGGCGCCAGAACGACCAGCTCACGCTGCGCGGCGGCCTCCAATACGACCAGACGCCGTCCACCGATACAGATCGCGGCACGCGCACGCCGGACAGTGACCGCTACTGGCTTTCCGTGGGGGCCTCTTACGCGGTGTCCGAGCATCTTTCGCTGGACATCGCCGCCTCGCATTTGTTCATGCCGGACGGCGACCTTAACCTGAGCAAGCGCTTTTATGCCGGAACGCCGCTCGATACGACCGTCAACGTCGTCGGGAACGTCGAGAGCACCGTTGATATCGTGTCGCTGCAGGCGGTATGGCGCTTCTGATGGTCCCTGGCAACCTTCGCAACGGCTGGCGTAACGTCAAGGGACGTTATGATCTCATGCGCTTTTTGTGCAAATGGGACCCTGACTATCGCAAGGACGTGATCATCACTTTTCTCGCCTATATGCTCCTTATTTATTCCACGCTGACCTGGAACACATATTACGACTGGATTGCGATGGCAGTCGAGGCCACCATCATCGCGGTCCAGGTCGGCGGCGAAATGTCCATTCTGCCCGCCGATTATCGCCCGTCGCATGGCGGCGTGCGCTATACCGTGCAGCCAAGCACGCATATCGCCTATGAAGAACTCAGCTTCCTGATGTCCGGCGTGTATCCGGCGGAGCAGGAAGAGGCGCTTGGTTTCGCCAACCCACTGGCCGCGCTTGCCCTCAGCAAGGAAAGCCCGCTCGTCAGCGACCGGGTCAATGATCTTCTCATGACAAGGACGTCCTTGCCGGTGATCGTTGACGAAGGCGAAACGAACCATATCCGCTCACGCCACCAGCTGCGGTATATCGCCATTCGTGTCGCCAACAAAAAGCAGCATACCACCAACGGGGTCAAGCTGGCGCTGTACGACATGGCGGATGCGCTCGCACACGGCGAGGCCGTACATGTGCGCAAATCCTATTATTTTGACGCGCTGCTGACGGCCGAGGCCTTCCGTAGCCGCATCTTCCGCAACAACATAAAAGGGGAAAAGGAGGTCTATACCGACCTCACCACCTACTTCCCCGTGCGCGAGGAGGAAGTCAATGGCGAGGACAGCGTCCGCTTTCTTCCCGATCTTTATAAGTATGTTTCCGGCCATATCGGCATCACAACGCTGCTGGTGACCGAAAACAACCGCGTTGCCATGCTGCACCAGGGCGGAACGAAGGCGGTCGGCTCCCATACCGTGACGCTCGGGGGCTCGGGCTCCATGAATTTCTCGGATATGGAGCTCGCGAAAAATCCGGACGACCTGCGGTATGCAATCGCTTACGGCATGGCGCGGGAGATGTCGGAAGAAACGCGGATGGAAAAACGGTTCGAGGGAATCCGCGCGAACACCATGGTCACGGGTTTCTTTCGCTGGATCGACCGCTGCGGCAAGCCCGAGTTTGTCGGACTGACGCGCGCCGGCAACGTGCCTTTTGCCGCGAGTGGTTCGGTCGATGGGGACGAAGTCGTCAAGTTCGAGGAAATCCCTGTCACCCTGAACAGCGTCGCCGATTTCCCGGCCGTCTTTGGTTGGCTGCGCGACCAAAAGGTTAACGTTTCGCTGTCATCGTTGATGGCGCTGCACCGCATGGTGGTGATCGCGGGATACGGGCCGGATGCGGCTGACCCCGCGCAGCGCGCAGTATATCAACGCGTTAGCGACTTCCTGTTCCCGCCCTCCGCCTGACTTGACTAAAACTCTCGCGTTTTCTATGCTCTGGAAAATTAAAAGGCCCGACAAGACGGGCACTTGGAGGAAAGAATGGCGCAGGACAGGGGTGTCCTTATCGTTTTTGATCTGGTTTCGACGCTGACCGATGCCGGCCCGCGCTACGTCCAAGCGTTTCTCGACGTGACGGAAAAAGCAGGGTTCGAGCGGCCCGATCCAGCCGCAGTCATGGACATGCTCGGCAACAAGAACCTCAGCGAAATCACGGACACATTTGCGGCCGGCCTCGACCCTGCCGGAAAAAAAGAGTTCATGCAGGAATGCAATGACGCCTGTGACATCCTGCTGCGCAAGCCGGGCTGGAAAGAGCGTCTTTTCCCCAACGTCCGCGAAGCCATCGAAACCATGCATCTGCGGGGCGTTACGCTCGGCATCTATACCGGCACGCGCGAAGATGCGATGACGAGCCAGCTGGCCTATCACGGGATAGAAGACCTTTTCAAAGCCGACTACATGCGCGGCAAGGATAATCTCCGGGACGCCGGCAAGGCCAACACGGCACTGAAGGCCGAACAGCTTCAATCCATCGTCTGCGCGTTTCGCGCAAAGCACGGCGATAAGGCGCCGGTCATCGTCATCGGGGATTCGCGTGCGGACGCCGAGGCTGCCGCCGCACAGGGCCTTTACTTCATTGGTTTCGCGACGGATGCGCATAAACGCGAGCTCCTCGAAAACGCAGGAGTACGGGCGATTGTCACGGATTTCGGCGATGTGCCTGACCTGATTGACCGCCTGACCAAACCACCCGCTAACGATTTGCAGCGGCGGCCAGGGAAGGGGCTGAAATTTCAGCCTTAAGCGCCTGAGCCGGCTGTTATTTATTACCCTTTGACAGGCAGCGGTGGGCGGGTTACGCTTTTACATATCATTGATTAACCTGGAGTTCCCAGAATGGTAAAGACTCTTCTGCTGCAGAATGGCGTGCGTGTCGTAACCGAGCAGAGACCGGGAACCGGGACAGTGGCTATCCAGATATCGATCAAGTCGGGTGGCGTCGACGAGGCGGCGGCGGAAAGCGGCCTTACGAACCTGATGCAGGAAGCGACCCAGACGGGCACTGCCACGCGCAGCCGCGACCAGATCGCGCTCGATATCGAAGCGAAGGCGAGCCCGATTGAAAGCCGCACGGACATGGAAACGACCATGTTTCGCACCAAGGCGCTCGCGCGGAGCGCGCCCGACGCCTTCAACGTGCTTGCGGATGTTTTGCTCAATCCGGTCTTCAACGCTGATGAACTGGAGCAGGTGAAAGAGCAGATCATCCAGGGAATAAAACAAGCGGAGAAACAGCCGGCCGCCGCTGCGGGTAAAAAATACATGGAAACCGCCTTTGCCGGCCAGAGCCTGGGCCGCCCCACAACTGGCACGACGCAACAGGTAGCCGCCTACACCACTGGTGACGTAAAGCGTAAACATGCCGAAATACTCTCGCGCCCCGGCGACATCATTGTTTCCTTCGCTGGCGATATCGATCCCGCCGTCGCGGAGAAACTTGTTCAGGATACACTCGGGCAGCTGTCCGGCGGCAGCAAGGCACCGAACGCGACCGCCCGCTTCACGGCTGGCGATTACCGCGAGGATAATGCAAGCAACCAGGTGAACATCAATCTTGGTTTCAAGGCGCCCAACGGTCTGGATCCGGACCGCTACGACGTCACGATGTTCAATGCGCTCCTCAGCGGCGGCATGTCCGCGCCGCTGTTCCAGGAGTTACGCGTCAAGCGCGGCCTGGTCTACACCCCCCAGTCAAGTTTCTGGCAGTACGAAAATGCCGGCACCTTCGTGATCTCGAACGGGACCGGCAAAGGCAAGGCGGGAGAGCTCTTGACCGCGGTGGTGGAATTGCTGGGACGGATTGCGCGCGAGGGCTTTACGCAGGAGCAACTCGACCAGGCGCGGGAAAGCGTTATTCGCAGCGTTCGAGACGGACGGGAATCGGTTGGCAGCGCAGCCTCCATCAATGCAGGGCAGGTCCTGAAATATGGCCGCGTCCTCGCGCCGGGAGAGTTCGAGCAAAAGCTGCGCGATATCACATTGGATGACGTGCGCAGGGTGGCCGTCAATTTGCTGAAGGAGGGGGAGTTCGCGCTTTCCGCCGTCGGGCCGCAGGAGACGATGCCGACATCGGCGGATTTGAAAGAGCTGATTACCCGCCAGGTCGCCGGAATCGTCGTGCCGGAAAAGCCGGCCAAGCCCCCTGGCGTCGCGGGTGTATTTAACGCCGTGGCGCAGGAAACGCCGGTCGCCAGCTCACCGCAGGTGACTGTTTTGCAAAATGGCCTCAAAATCATCACTGTGGAAAGAGCTGGCCCTCTTTCCGTCGGCGGCTGGGTCGGCGCAGGCTCGGACCACGAAACGGCCGAGCTGAATGGCGCGACGCACCTGAACGAGCATATGATGTTCCGCGGCACGCCTTCTTATCCGTCCGGCACGATCGACAAGACGGTCGAAGGCGAAATGGGGGCGGGTCTCAACGCCTACACGACGAACGACAAGACGGTTTATTACATCTATTCGCTTCTGCCGGAGCATCTCGAGCGTTCACTGAATATTGTAGGCGAAATGATTTTCAAGGCGGATATTGCGCAGACGGAACTGGCCGGCGCACCCGTCACTTTGCCGGATGGCTCCGTCGTGCCGGGCAAAGGCGAGATCGAAGCGGTGATCGAAGAGCTGAATATGGGTCGCGACAAGCCCGGCCGCATCGCCTATCAGGTTATGATGTCGCAGGCCTATGCCGGATCGACGCATGGCGAGACGGTGATCGGAACCGAGCCCGTCTTGCGCGCCATGACCGCCGATATGCTGCGCGCTTACCGTGACGAGTATTACTCCTCTAACAACGTCATTTTCGGCGCCGTTGGCCCTGTTAAACACGAAGACTTCGTGAAAATGGTCGCTGAGAAGTATGGCGACCTCCAGCCCACCGATTTCCCGCCGCTGCCGGTGCCGGCCTACAAAGGCGGCACCCTCGTGCAGGAACATAAGGCGGCCGAGCTGGCGACGGTTTATATCGCGGCGGAGGGCGTACCAACGGCCAGCCCCGAGCTCCCTGCTTACGAAGCGCTCGGCATAATCATGGGTGGTGGCTTTGCGTCCCGGCTTCAAAAATCTCTCGTCAACGACCTGGAGCTCGCGATCGGCGCGGGCGCCGGTACGTCGGAATACCGCAATGCAGGAACCTTCCAGTTCAGCCTTGCCGTGAAGCCCGATAAACTGCGCGATGCCGTGAAGGAAGTTTATGCCGAGCTGCGCCGATTGCCGGGGAATATTACTGAAGCGGAGTTGGAGCGCGCGAAAAGCATGCTGGAGCTTGGTATCAGAAGCAGTTACGAGATGAACAACGATGCAATCGACGCCTATGCAGTTGATCTGCAGGCGGCTGGCAGGCTTGTAACGCCACAGGATAAAATCGACGCGATCAACGCGCTGACGCTCGTTGATATCCGCCGCGTGGCTGGCAAGGTATTGTCGTCCAATCCTGCCGTCGCCATGATCGTGCCGGTCGGGACTGACCCGGCGCTGCTGCCGCAACACGCCGACATCCTGCGCCTGCGCGATGGCGCTGCGACTGGTGCCCCGATTTCGAAGCCAAAACCGCCGGCGCACGCCGCCTGATTGCTATGACGGCCAAGGATCACGCGCTGGCCAATGCCAGCCGTGCTTCAGGTATTCGGCCACTTTCTGGATGTTCAGCGGCTTGCGCAGGACGCCATCCGCGCGCAGGTCAAGGGCGCGCCGGATGCTCTCGTAACTGAGATCCCCCGATAGGACGACCACTGGAATCTCTTCAAGAAGGGGGTTGGATTTCAGTTTTTCCAATACGGTGAATCCATCCATTCGCGGCATATTAATGTCGACGATGATTATCGTGGGAGCGGCGTTCGTCATGGCCTGAGCATCGAGGCCTTGTCCGCGCATAAAGCGGACCAGTTCCTCTCCGTCGGGAAAGCACCTCACTTCCCCGACATAGCCGCTGTTTTCGAGTTCCCGTTGGCTGAAAATCTGGTCGTCCAGGTCGTCTTCCACCAGAAGAACGCGACAACCCAGTTGCTCGACGCGGTATCCGTCCTGAACGCTAAAGCCTGTTTCCTTTTCCATGCCCTGGTCTCCTCATGATAACTCCATTTCAGAGGCCGGTCCCGCCCTGCCGTGTAAAATATCCAGAAAATCGCGCCGGCTCACCGGCTTGGGCAGGTACGCCTGTGCGCCTGCGTTCAAGGCCTGCATGGCAGCGTCGCTATGTTCGCGGTCCGACATGACGATGATGGGGGCACCACCGATCTGCGGATCCGCGCGCAGCCTGGAGATAACGTCGCGCGCGGGTTCAGTGGCGACATCTACCAGTATGAGCTGCGGCGGCGCCGACGCGCTTCGCGGCGCGAAGTCCAGCAGTTCGGCGCCTGAATTGAAGGTGAGGACCGGCGTTTCGCCGTACAGAAAGTTGATTTGAACCCGCAGAGCCTGCTTGTCTTCGGCGTTGCCATCAACGACGATAACAGGCCTTGCCTGCTGCTCTGTGAACGTATTTTCCGGCGCCGGGCCGATGAAGCTGTCTAACATATTCCCCCATTTCGCAGCGCGTCCGGCCCGCCCGCGGAAAGTTCCTGCATCTCCAACATTTATAGAGAGATATGCGCGACTGTTTTACGAAAATATTTCGACGGGCGTCGCTTGGAACCAATATACTTGCGGGAGGTTTGCGCGATTGGAGCGTGCCATGGACTCAAAAACCGATCCGGACTCGAACGACAGTCTGAAGGCAAAAATAGCCGCGCTCAGCGAATTCGGCCACGCCGTTGTCCATGATCTGAAAGCGCCCTTGCGTCATATTGTTACCTATACCGGTATGCTGGAAGGCATCTATGTGGACAAGCTTGACGAAAACGGGCGTAAATTTCTTTCCCGGTTGTCGGTCAACGCGGCGCGCGCCCAGCAACTCATCGACCGTCTCCTGCAATATGCCGAGGCAGAGGAAAGCAAGGGCCCTTCCGAAGATGCAGACCTGGAAGCAGTAGCGGCCACCGCGATTACCGGCCTGGAAGAAGTTATTCACGAGGCAGGCGCGCGGGTAACTGTCGGCGCCCTCCCCCATATCCGCACGAGGCGGGAAGACGTATTGATGGTGCTCGACATTCTCATTGAAAATGCGCTGACCTACCGTGGCGCGGCCTCCCCCGAAATAAACCTGACGAGTGAAGACCTAGGAGAAAAGATTGAAATCAGCGTCGCAGATAATGGCCCGGGTGTGAGCGAGGAATACCGGGAGATGATTTTCCAGCCCTTCAAGCGTCTCCATTCCCGCGACGAGATCGAGGGCACGGGGCTGGGGCTGGCGATTGCGCGACGGCTCGTCGAGCGCAATGGCGGCAGGATCGGCATGCGGCAGAACGCGCCGGTTGGGGCGATATTCTATTTCACGCTGCCGAAGAACCCCTGATTATGCCGCCATCGCGTGCGGAGACGACAACGTCTCGCGCGTCGGCCCGTGGCTGGCCAGCAGGGACGAGACGCCGGTCTTTTTTTTCAACAAGGCAAGATAATTCTCTACGCGCCCGGTCGTCACCGCGCCGTTGTCCACGAAACTGGCATGCAGGCCGATCTGGTCGAGACACGAAACCGCCAGGCGGACACTAAGTTTTAGGGATGTATCGGCGGTCCCGGTATCTCGTGCGATACGAGCCGCCAGGCTGTCTACATCAAGATAACCGAAGCGCAGATGGCCCTGCCAGTCGTTCACAACATTGGTCGCATCGCTGACGCCGCTATCCGGCGGGCCGGGCAATTCATGCTGCATCGGCCCGGCGCCATGGCGCGTCATATAAGCCCGCGTAACGTAGGTGACATCAAGCGCGCCGACTTCTGCTTCGCGCGCAATCGTAGCGGCGTTGCGAAGCCCGGTATGAGAGCGCGTGACATAAGGGAAAGTGCCGCACTCCTGATCAAGCAGCAAGCCCTGCGCGCCTTCGAAGATTATTTGTTGGCCGGCGAAGTCAGGAAAAGTCTCGACGATGGATACATGCGCGGCGAAAAATGCCGCGTCATCAAGGAATTTTTCCACGATTCCGCTGGAGGTGATGCGCTCTAGCCACTTTTCAGGAATGTCGGGGGTGCCAAGCTCTGCCAGGCGGCGCGGCATCCACTTATCGCGGATTTCATTGAGTAGATGACGAAGGGAAGCGGCATCTGAGAGCATGCCAGCGTTCACAAGTAACGGCGCATGGCCGCAGCGCTCGATGGTTTCACCAAAGCCCATGCCGCAGCTTCCATGGCGCGCTGCGCCGCGTCTTTCCTCAACGATCTGGTTGATCATCATGTCATACGGGGTGGTAACAAAGGCTGCCCTATCGACCCGAAGCCGAGAAAGCGGTGTCAGGCGTGCCAGCGCTTCGTGCTCCTTGCGGAACAGCAAGGGATTGCAGACGAAGAACCGGCTGAGATATGTTTCTGCCCCGGCAAAGGTACCGGCGCCGATATGGCTGAACACGTGCCTTTTTCCGTCTGGTGTCTGCACGGTATGACCGGCCTGTGCGCCACCGTTGAACCGGATGACAACAGCATCACCGGCCCGCGCGGCGAGAAAGTCGGTCAGTAGGCCCTTGCCCTCATCGCCGAAATTGGCGCCAATTACAACATCCGCTCTTTTCACTTTTTTCTCCCGGCGCAGTTAAGCAAATGCCGCGCGCTGTGGCAAGCGCGCGGCACGGTTCAGAGACGCTTCAGGGCTTCAATTTAAGCTTGAGGCTCTTGGGCGGAAGGGGCACGGGGCTGTTATTATTGGCGCCCGGCTTCATGTGGGAAATAGCATCTTCGACGACCGTTGCGGTCGGTCCCTGCCAGCTTTTCACGACATCTGCCGGATCCTTGCCGTTATGGACTTCCAATACCGACACCAGCACTTCCGAGAGCTTGTTGTAATCCTTCAGCGAGATGATGTGATCGGCGGGAAGCACCTTCTTCCAGCTGTCATACACTTCCTTCTTATGGCTGAGCGCATGGTTACCCTGCTCGACAACGACGTGATAAACGTCATATTTCGCCGAGACCATTTTAAGCAGGTCCTTCGTGCTGATATCCGCTGGCACGTCATCGCCCAGGAATTTCTTGATGTGGCGCGCCTCGAGCACCTGGGGGCATTCTTCGTCGCCGAAGGTAAAGATAATGCCCTTCTTGCCGCGCTTGATGCTGTCGATATCCGTCTTCGTGGCTGCAAAGTACCAAGGAAGATTATAGCTTTCGAAGCTGTTGCCGCCGCCGCCTTTCTCGAGATAGATATCCTTCAACTGCTCAGCGATACGGATATCCGCCTCGAACTGCGAGGCCTGCAACGGCGCGCGATCGAAATGGGCATCACCCACGCCCATCACCATGATATGCGGATCCGAGACAGGCTGGCGGTCGAGGATCGCCTCGACAAGCGTGCCAAGGCCTTCGCGCGCCATGCGATCGGCAATTACGCCCATCGATCCCGTAACGTCGAGCGCCAGGATGATCGGCGTCGAATTCGGGTTCTTTGCGGAGTCACGCGACTCGCGTACCGACACGCCGCGTGGATCCATCGATTGCTTCAGGCTGGATTGATTGAAAATCTGGCTGGTGCTCTTGCCGCGCGTGCTCGAGGCATGCTTGTCCCAGTCGTTATTGTCCCATCTGCCGTATCCCATACTCTGTGAACTCCTCAAGTTGGCGAGCGTCTAATGCTCAATGTGATGATTTTCTATTCTCGTATAGAGCAGAAGTTATACCCAGTAAGAGTATAAGTCAATACGCGAAAACGCTCGTCATCGTTGAGGAAGCAGCGGGAAGGGGGGATCAGGGTCTCATCCGCGGGCGATTCGTCTAGACGCGGATGCCCGCATCCGCCAGGGCGTTCTGGGCAATGCGGCGCGAGCCCCGGGTTGTGTAGTGAAGGTTATCCTGTGCGCGTTCGTTCAAGGGGATGCGTCCTTCGACCGGCGACCAGGGAATGTCGGCGTCTTTTGCCGCATTTTCGACCGCGGCGTTCAGGCGGTGCATTGTTGCGATCCATTTCTCAAAGAAGCTCGGTTCATGCCAGCGGGAGACGCCTCCGGGAACCGGCCCGGTATAGGGCGCGGGCGGTGCGGCATGGCCAAGAATGACAGGCTCTGCGCCATCAGCACGAACTTGCAGGGCAAGCTGGATAACGCGCTGGGCGTAGTCCTCCAGCTTCTCCTGGGGCTGTCCGATCAGCCCTTCGATATCGTTGCCGCCCATGCTCATGATAACGGCGGCCGACTTCGGAATATCCTTTATTGGCAGTGCCGGAATGACATTGTCGAGGCCGGCGCCATTGCGGCCAATATTAATGACGTTGTTGAACACGTGCCGGAGGTTTATTCCGATGAAGTTCGCGATCGAATCTCCCCAGGTCACAACGGTCACGCCGTCGATTCCCCGTGCCGTGTTCAGGTCGGTCGCAGCTGTGAATGATCGGGTCAGGGGCTGATTTTCCATGCAAAAAGTATAGCAGAGGTATTTACATAACGCAACCATGTCTTGTGACCAACAAAGTTTGTCAGCCGTCCGGCATGGTTTTGGACAGGCGCTCCGCTTCGCGGGTTTCCCTCTCCAATGCCTCGGCTATAAGCCTTAGCAGTGCCGTCAACTCCTCGTTGCCAAGCTTTGCCGCCTTCGCCTCAAGTTCCGCGGACAGCGCGCTGGTTTCAGCCATGCCGATCAGGCCGCTGATGCTCTTGAGATCGTGGGCAGTATCCGAGACTTTGTCGGGCCGCCCCTTTTTCCTCTCATGCTGTATGACGTCAAACAGGCGCATCGCCTCTTTCAGGTTGGAGGCGACCATGCCGCGCATATAGTCGCTCCCCATGCCATCGCGCACAAGCGTCAGAGTCTCGCGCATGGTCTTTTGCCGGGCGACTGGCGCGGCAGGAGTTTCGCTGGGCGCTGTGCCGGCCACAAGCGCCACAGCGTCATAAAGACTGCGCGGCGAAAAGGGCTTCGCGACATGGGCGATCATGCCCGCGTCGTAACATTTGCGCACGAAATCTTCCATGATGTTGGCAGTCAGGCCCACAACCGGCAGTGTTTCGAGCTTTCCGCCCAGCGCATGAATTGCGCGCGTCGTTTCCAGGCCATTTTTCCCGGGCATATTGACGTCCATAAAGACCAAGTCGAAAGAGTTTGCCTTCACTGCGGAGATCGCGTCATCGCCGTTGCCGACGGCCGTCACCGAATGGCCTTTCTGGGTGAGCATTTTGACAACGATGCGCTGGCTTAAGGCGTTATCCTCGACGACGAGAATTTTCTGGGGGGGAGAATCCGGACCGGTATGCTCCGCATCGGCGTCGGCTTCCCCCGCTAACGGCGCGACATAGGGGATGTCGATTGCGAATGTACTGCCGCGGCCTTCGTCGCTAGTGACGCTGATTTTTCCACCCATAAGTTCGACAAGCTTTTTAGCGATGGACAGCCCCAGCCCCGACCCGCCGTAGCGCCGCGCGATCGAGTTATCTGCCTGCGAGAAAGCCCCGAACAGCTTGGCGATATTGTCTTTGCTGATGCCGATCCCCGTGTCCTGCACCTCGATGCGCAGCATGCGCTGTTTGGCGCCCATCTGGCCAGCGCGCAGCGTCACCTCGCCCTTCTCGGTGAATTTTACGGCGTTATTGAGCAGGTTCACGATCACCTGCTGGAGGCGGTGCGGATCGCCGCGCATCCCGCGGGGGACGCCATCCGAAATCAGTAGCGTGAGTTTAAGTCCCTTGTCTTCAGCCGTCTGCCGCATTACGCGCGCGGAATTCGAGAGCATATTATGCAGGTCGAAATTGACGGCGCTGATGTTCAGCTTGCCGCTTTCGACCTTGGAAAAATCCAGAACGTCGTTAAGGGTATTCAAAAGCGTTTTGGAACAGTCGCTGATCGTTGTGACGAAGTCTTTTTGCTCCGCGTTAAGTGGCGTGTCCTTCAGGAAGTCGAGCATGCCGAAGATGCCCGTCATGGGGGTGCGGATCTCATGAGACATCAGCGCGAGGAAGCTTGATTTGGCCCGGTTCGCTTCATCGGCGCGCCGCGCGTTCAGGCTCGCCTGACGCTTGCTCTCGATAAGTTCTCGTGTGGAGGCGAGCATTTTCCGCCCGATGGTGAACACATAAAGGCAGAACAGGAGCACGGCGGTGCCGGCATAACGCGTTTCCTGCACCTCCCAATTCAGGTAGACGACCAGCCCCGCGAGGGCGGTCGGCAATGCAATATCGAAGATCAGGAGGGCGGGCACCGGCGCGCTCGAGGAGCCGTAGGTCGCTACCACGCAGATGACGAATACGTAGCCGAGGAGGTCGTCATAAAAATATTCCCCCTGCAGCGGCCAGAACAGCATCAGAAGCCAGGGCAGCAGGTAGAGCAGCTTGGTGAAGCAGATGGAGAACATATATCCCGGAATATCCGCGTCGCGGATTTTGGTTTCCAGTATCTCGCGGTAAATCCCATGCTGGCGCAGGAAGGCCATCAGGCAGAATAAAAGCGTCCCGACCTCCCATAAAATCCCGTTTTCGCCCACGGGTGCCGGATACATTTTGTATCGCGCCGCGACGAAAATGCCTGCCATGACAAAATTGCTGAGAAGGGACCCGCGGTGGTTCCGCGCATACATGACAAGCTGTTCTTTGCCAACCGCGTCAGCCAAAGACGTAGCCTGTGTCGTCACTCCGCAATAGCTGCGGGTCCAGCGGGTCGGTTTCGATTTTCTTTCGCAGCTGGCCTATCTGCCACTGCACGGCTTTCGCGTCCACGCTGCCCTGCGCATGCCAGGAATAAGGCGCAAGCGCTTCAGGCGACAAGGACCTGCCTGCGTTGGCGTGAAAAAACTGCAGAAGAGCAGTTTCACGAAGGCTGAGCGCGATTTCGTTCCCTTCGCGCAGGGCAAGCAGCCTTTGGGGAAAAACCTGGAGAGAACCGAAACCAAAAGATTTTTGCAGACCGTCCGGATTCTGTCGCGCGAGGCATGCCTGCGCCATACGGTGCATCAACTGGGTGATTCCCATCAGATCGAACGGCTTAACGATGTATTCCGTCGCGCCCGCCGCCATGCCCTCGCTAATGTCCGCCTGACGGGATTTCGATGTGATTAGCACGATCGGCATCATCGCGTCGTTTTTGCGGATATGGCGGCAAACTTCTATTCCGGACATGTCATCAAGCAGCACATCGAGGCAGGCGATTTCCGGTTTCTCCCTCTCGAGTATCCTGAGCGCCTCGCTGCCGCCGGTGGCGGTGTAAACATTGAATCCTTCTTTCTCCAGCAGATGGGACAGAAGTTTCAGGAGTTCAGCATTGTTTTCGACAGCAAGTACCTTCATGCGACCATGATGGCAAATGCCGTTTCCGTGGTCGAGCAAAAACAAATAAGTGATTGTCTTTATTTGAAATCGGCGGGGATGCCAATTTTATCGTGCGATCAAAAACCACGCAGTTTTATTGCAATTTGGCAGCATCCGACATATTCCTATGGAAAATATCTTGCGAAGGGCGGTACAGTGCCGAGCATAAAAAGAAACTACCGCCGAGGTTGTGCCTATGAACCAATCCGCTAGCTGCCCGATCCACAAAGAATCCAGTCTCACGGATATCAGCAAGGACTGTTTCGCGGCCATGCAGTCGAAGATGTCGCTTGCGCTGACAACCGCCTATCACCGGGAAGAAATGGCCGCCATCCGCGGCATCTTGCGAGACCTCGCGGAAGGCGGCGTCGGGATCGATCACTTCATCGCGATCGGCAGCGGCGACCTTCGCTACATCGATGTCGCGCATGATTTCGGCAAGACCTATACGGCGATCGAGCCGAGCCTGGCGAACGAGTTGACCTTATCCCAGTCAGCAGAGCTGAGGGCGAAGCTAAACATCGGTATCGTGCCCAAACGGCTCGAGGACGTGAACCCCGCGGAATTGCCGGAGGGCCGGCGTCTGTTTTTCTTCCTGTTCAACGTATTCCCCTACATCCCTGACGCGCTCGCGCTCCAAAAAACGCTCGTCCGGCCGGGCGACCTCGTCGTCGTATCGGCCTGGAATAACGACAGCTTCGAGGCGCGCCGCCTGCAGGACATGTATTACGAGCATCTTGGCCGCGAATTTAAATGCGACCTTCATGGCGCCGTCACCAACGGGTATATCGACAAGGTCGAGGCGCAGTCACGCTCCTTCGCGCGCGTTACCAGCCGGGTCAAGGGCCGCACGACGGACATCCTGACGATGCAGGTGAAATGATGCGCTACCTTCTGCACGACGTATTCCTGGAATCCTGCCGCCGCGCCCCGGAACGCACCGCGATTATCACCGAGGCCGGCGATGCCTGGACCTACGCGGCGCTGAATGCCGAAGCCAACAGGTTTGCCGAGATCATTGCGCATGCGAAGCCCGGGGACCGCCGCCAAAAACCTTTCGTGGGCATTCTGTCATCAGTGCACTCCCAAAGCATCGCCGCTATCCTTGGCACGCTGAAGCTCGGCTGCGCCTATGTACCGCTCGACGAGTATTCGCCTGTCGAGCGCCTTGCGAAAATCATCGAAAATACGAAACTTGATGTTGTCTGCGTGGATAGCCACTTATACAAGCAGCACGCCGCGCTGTTCGATCACCCGGACATCAAGGCCGTCGTATTGCTGAATAACGACGTCCCGGTGCCCGCCTCAGCGAAGACAGTGACCTATGCGCAGGTGAAGGCGGCGGCATCCGCGGAACCGCCGCTTCTTAACCAGGTATCAGACGACCTGGCCTATATCCTCCATAGCTCAGGCTCGACCGGCGTGCCGAAGGGCATTATGCTGACACACCGCAACGCCCGCACCTTCACCGACTGGATGCAGAAGGAATTCGCATTGACACCGGAGGACGTGGTGGCGTCGCGCGCTCCCTTCAAGTTTGACCTTTCCGTTTTCGATATCTTCAATACCTTCCTCGCCGGCGCGACCCTCGCGTGTTTCGACTGGAACCGCACGCGCGATGGCGATGCGAAGCATGCGGACTATGTGAAAATGATGGCGCGGTGCGGCGCGACCATTCTGTACACCACACCCTCAACCCTTATCGCCCTGCGCAACCGCGGCGGACTCGACGAGGCCGCGCTCAAGCTGCGCACCATCATGTATGCGGGCGAGCCGTTTCCGCCCGCGCAACTGCGGCGCGTCATGCAGGCGCTTCCAGGCGTTGGCGTTGCCAACATTTATGGCCCGACCGAAACCAATATCATCACCTGCTACTGGGTGCCGGCGCCGCCCGTCGGCGACAACCCAATCCCCTTGGGAAAAGTGGTCGAGGACACCGAGATCATTGTCATGGACAACGATAGCGCGCGTCTTTGCGCACCGGGCGAACTTGGCGAGCTATGGTGTCGCGGGGGAACGGTCACGCTCGGCTATCTGGGCATGGAGGACAAGACAAGGGAATGCCTCGTGCAGAGCCCTGTGCATCCATACCCGGCGCTATTCTGGCGGACCGGCGACTACGGATTTTACGACGAAGCGGGCGTGCTGCATTACCGCGGCCGCAAGGACCACATGGTGAAGGTCAAGGGATTTCGGATCGAATTGGGCGAGATCGAGATTGCCCTGTCGCAGCATGGCGGGCTTGACGAATTTGCCGTGGTCGCCGTGGCGGATCTAAAATACGGCAACCGGCTGTACTGCCATTATGCGCCGCTGGCGGGACGGACGGTGTCCCCGGGCGAACTGCAGCAGTTCCTGGCAACCAAGCTGCCGGAATACATGATTCCGTTCGGCTTCCAGCCATGGCCGGCGCTGCCAAAGACGTCATCGGGTAAGGCGGACCGCGTTATGCTGGCCGAAGTATCGGCGGGCGCGGAGCTGCGGCAAGCTGGTTAAGCGCTCCGATGGCGTCGGCAAACGGGCCCGCCGGCGGCACGGAAGGCTCGCCGGTAGCAAGGGCCAGCGCCGTGCAGAAAACCGGGTCGATATCCCGTAGTGCTGCCGGGATCGAATACTGTCGCACCAGGTCCGGTTCCAGTGCCCGCAGCAGGCGCAGGTAAATGTGGAGACAGCCGCCGCTGCCGGTAATATGCGGGCGAAACGACGGCGGGAATGCGGCAACAGGAAAGGGGCGCTCTAATGGAGGATCGATTTTTTGGGAGTGAGTGACGCGGTCATAATAGGGGATTTCCCCGTCGTAGTCGGTGGTGAACCGTTTGCCCGGCTGCTCCGTCCATACCTGCATGTCGACGGCGTAGCGGATATCGAGGCTGCGGCAGAGGCTGCGCATCGCAAGCTCCGGAGCACTCCGGAACAAGCTGCTGTCCATGATGACCGCGCCGGGCGCTTCGTTGAAATGCTCCTCGAGCGCCTCCCACCCCGTTATGCGCCACGCGAAAATTTGCGCGAAGATCTTTGCAAGCAGGGGGTTATCAAGCGTCCGATCACGCTGCAAGCGTCCGAGGGTCGCCTCCCAGTCAGCATCGCCAAGCGCCCGTCCAAGCTCGTCCAGGTTCTTGTACCCCGCATCCTTCGCACGATCGGCGCTCAGCGCCTCCAGGAGCGGCAAACACATCACCGGGTCATGATGAATTTTCTGGTCGCGCGTGAAGAGCCGGCGGAACAAGTCATCATAAGGGGAAAAGTCTTCTGCGCCGGAAAGCGCAGCGCGCAGAGCTTCGCCGTTAACGAATCCGAATTGCGGGGCGTCCGCGTCGAGCTCGGCTGGCGTGAAATGCCGCGCGAGCATCCGGAACAGCGACGGCATCGTCAGCAGCGGGTTGCGAACAAGGAATACCTGCGCCGCGCAAAGTGCTCGCCAGCGCTCCCATGCCGCGCCGGGCGGGATGTAGTCGGCCACGTTTTTAACCAGGGCAACCGTGCATTGCTTCCCGTCCGCTTTCGCCTGTGCTTCGAGACGGTCGAAGATATAGCGATAGGTTTTTTCCTCGCGCCCCGCGTCATCGTAAATGGCGAAGGGGTCGTTCACCTGCAGGGATATATCCGGACTCCCAAGCAGCGCGCGCTCAAGCGCGGTCGAACTGCTGCGCGCGGGGGCCAGGAGGGAGATCAGACGCAGCGCGCCCGCCTCCTTGCGGCGCATCAGTTCCTCATAAGCGACATCAGGCAAATTTAACCCCATTAAAGGAAACAGTCATGAATACCGAAGACAAGATGATCGAAGCCAATGAAAAAGAGAATCGCCGTGCGCTGATCCGCCAGATGTTCAAGCGCATGAAGCAGTACAACGTCTCCGCGCTCGAAATCAAGGGGCGGCAGATCCGGGTGGGCGACACCCATTGGGTGACGGATTTCGCTTCATGCAATTATCTCGGCTTCGACCTCGACCCTGCTATTCACGTCAATGTCGATGACGAGATAGAGAAATGGGGCGTGCATCCCAGCTGGTGCCGCCTCGTCGCAAGCCCGCAGATATATACTGATCTGGAAGACCGGCTGGCACGGCTTGTCGGTACGGAAGCGACCCTTATCCTGCCCACCGTCACTCTTATCTCGATTGGCATCATTCCCGCGCTGGTCGGCAAAACAGGCGTGATGTTCCTCGACAAATCCGGCCACGAGACCATGTACGAAGGTTGCAAGATCGCGCGCGACAGCGGCGCGACGCTCAAGAGCTTCCGGCAGGGCGATTTTGACACGCTTGAAAAGCTCCTGGCCGAGCATAAGGACAATCCGCGCAAGATGATCCTGGTCGATGGCGTCTACAGCATGACTGGCGATTATGCCGACATCAAGACGCTCCAGTCGCTTGCAAAGAAATACGACGCGATCCTGTATATTGACGACGCGCACGGTTTTGGCGTCGTCGGTGAAAGCCCTGACGAAAACCTGCCTTTCGGGTACAAGGGCAACGGCATCGTAAAATATGCGGGCTGCGACTACGAAAACATTATTTATGTCGGCGGGTGCTCGAAGGCCTACTCATCGCTTGCTGCCTTTGTCGCGTGCTCGCGAAAGATGAAAACCTTCCTTCAGGCCTTTGCCACCCCCTATGATTTGTCGGGCCCGTGCCCCACCGCCTCGCTTGCAACCCTATGGAAAGGTCTCGACGTCAACGAGCAGCGGGGCGACCAGTACCGCAAGAAATTATGGGAGCTGACACACCGCGGGATCAGCGGGCTGCGGCAGCTCGGGTTTACGGTGGTCAACCAATCCGGATTCCCGATCGTTTCCGTCAAAATCGGCGACACCGAAAAACTCATCGAAACAGCCAATTTTATGTTTGATTACGGGGTCATGGCCACGATCTGCCCCTATCCGATGGTGACGAAAGGGGAGGAAGTGCACCGCCTAACCTTCACGGCCGCGAACAGCGACGAGGACGTCACACGGCTGCTGGATACCTTTGCCCAGATCAAAGCCCGGCTATAACAGGCATTTCTTAATCCCCTGTTAATGTTGCTTCTTTACCATGAATAACTATCTTGCTTTTACCGGGCAGGTAGCGCGGACGGATTCCGACTTTTTTTAACTATTATCCGCCGTCCGTGCTTTAATAATTTTCGCCCTCATTTTCCGGGCGGACGACCAATTTGCAGAGGGCATCATGGCAAGCATCGTAGGCACTGGCGCGAATGATCCGACACTCGTGGGAACGCAAGGCGTGGACGATGTCCAGGGCAAAGGTGGCAACGACTGGATCCAGACCCTTGGCGGCAATGACACCCTGATCGGCGGGAACGGCAGCGACGCGCTCTGGGCGGGCAGTGGCGCGGACACCATGATCGGCAGCGACGGCGTGCCGTCCATCGACCTTGTCGGCAACGACACCTATCATGTCGATAATATTGGCGACATCATAATTGAATTTTCCGGCGAGGGCACGGATCGCGTCCACTCTTATATTTCTTATGACATGCACGACGCCCTTGAGGTCGAGAACCTGCGCCTCGTCGGTTTTGCTGCCGGTATCGACGCGATCGGCAACGATCATGACAACACGATGGAAGGCAACCGCGAGCGCAACACGCTGGCCGGCGGCCTTGGCGATGACAGCTACATCATTTACAACGAGACGGACCTCTCCAAGACCGACCTTATCATCGAGAATGCCGGCGAGGGATCGGACACCTACCGTGTCGGATTCACCTTCGCGCTCGGCGCGACCACTCTTAACATCGAAAACATCACGCTGACCGGGACCAAGCTGATCAATGCGACGGGCAATGACGGCGACAATATCCTGACGGGCAACGTCGCCAAGAATACCCTGACCGGCGGCGACGGGAACGATACCTATGTCGTCCAGAGCCTGGATGACGTCCTCAGGGAAAACGCGGCACAAGGTAACGATACTGTCAGCGCAGCCTTCTCCTATTCCATCGAAAAACTGATTTACCTGGAAAACATTGTGCTGACCGGTACGGCGCCCGCCAACGCCGTCGGCAATGCGAGCGTCAATATCCTCCAGGGCAATGACGCGGTTAATACTTTGGATGGCAGGGCGGGTGCCGACATCATGAGCGGCGGCAAGAATGGCGACGTCTATGTCGTCGACAACGCCGCCGACACGGCCAACGAGGTTGCCGGCCAGGGCGTCGATCTGGTGCTGTCCAGCGTCACCTATACCCTTTCCGCAGAAATCGAAAATCTGACATTGACGGGCTCCGGGAATATCACGGGCACGGGGAACGTGCTGGACAACACGATCACCGGCAATGCCTCGGTCAATACGCTCATTGGCGGGATCGGGGACGACGTCTACGTGGTGCAAAATGGCGGCGACGTTATTCTTGAGGTCTCAGGGGAAGGGGAAGAGAAAATCAACAGCAGCGTGTCCTACAACATGGGCACGAATGCGACGGAAGTCGAGAATATGGTCCTGACTGGCACCTCCGCGATCAACGGCGCCGGCAATGCGCTCGTCAATACGATCACCGGAAACACAGCCACCAACGTCATCAGCGGCGGCGCGGGCGACGACACCTTGTTCGGCGGGAACGGCAACGACACGCTTTTTGGCGACGCCGACAACGACTCCCTGGACGGAGGTCTTGGCAACGATATTATCAGCGGCGGTGACGGCAATGACATCATCGAAGGGCAGGCGGGCAACGACACAATAAACGGCAATGATGGCAACGACATTCTTAATGGCAGGGTCGGCGCCGATACGATGACCGGCGGCCTGGGCAACGACACTTTTGTCGTCGATGATATCAAGGATGTCGTCATCGACCTGACCAACGGCGGAATCGACGAAGTTGTGTCGAGCATTTCATTTTCGCTTGCTCCCGTGGCCGGAAATCATGAGCTGGAGAACCTTTCCCTTGGTGGCAATGCGATTATCGGCATCGGCAACGAACTCGACAATACGATCACCGGCAACGATGTGGGCAACTCCCTCATCGGCGCGGCAGGAATTGATACCCTGATCGGCAACAAGGGCGACGACGTCTATTTTGTCGAGAATGCGGCAGACGTCGTTACCGAGTATGGCATAGAGGGGCAGGATGAGATCCGCTCATCCGTGTCCTATGACATGGGCGCGAGCGGCGAAGTCGAAAGCCTCGTCCTCACCTCAGGCATCGCGATTTTCGGCTGGGGCAACATCGAGAACAATACCATCACGGGCAGCGGCGCCGTAAATACGCTTTACGGCCGCAATGGCAGCGACTTCTACGTCATGGATAATAACGTGGACGTGGTTGTCGAGGTCGCAGGCGAGGGCACGCTGGATACTATCCTTGCAAGCGTCACTTATTTCATGGCCGCTGCCGGGCCGAGTTATGATGTCGAAGCGCTCACGCTTACGGGGATCGAGGATATCAACGGCACCGGCAACACCGCTGCCAATACGCTGACCGGAAATGCAGGCGTGAACATCCTGACAGGCGGGCTGGGGAACGATGTGTATGTCGTCAATGATTTCGACGACATCAATCTCGATACCTTCGTCGAGCAGGTCGGGCAGGGCAGCGACACCGTCGCCGCCAGCATTTCTTTCGCGCTTAAATCCTCCGCTGTTTACGAGATCGAAAACGTCCTGCTGACAGGGACCGATGACATCAATGCCGGCGGCAACGATCTGAATAACCTTTTGACGGGTAACGTGGGAAACAACTCCCTGAACGGCTCCACGGGCGTGGATACGATGGTTGGCGTCGGCGGGGACGACACATATTTCATCGACGTACCGGGCGATATCGTCACCGAACAACTGGGCGAAGGCAATGACACGATCAATGTCAGCTTCACATACAGCCTGACGACGGATGTCCAGAACGTCGAGAACCTCACGCTGACCGGCGCGCTTGCGATCGACGGCGAAGGCAACGCCGACGTCAACATCATTACCGGCAATATCAATGTTAATACGCTGACCGGACTGGATGGCAACGATACGATCAACGGCGGAGCCGGCGCGGATGTCATGATCGGGGGACTCGATGACGATCACTATGTCGTCGACAACGCGAGCGATATCGTCAGCGAATTGGCGGGCGAAGGGGCAGATTCAGTCGAGACGCTGATCTCGTACGACATGAGCGTGAACGCGACGGGCGAGGTGGAAACACTCCAGCTTCTTGGCAGCCTCAACGTCAACGGCACCGGTAACGCGACCGGCAACACGATCATCGGAAACACCGGCGCGAATACAATATCGGGCCTGGCGGGCGATGACACGCTTTACGGGATGGCGGGGGACGATCAGCTTTTTGGCGGCGCCAATGACGACACGCTCGATGGCGGCATCGGGATTGACATGTTGGCGGGGGGTACCGGCGACGATGTGTATATCATCACATCCGCGGCGAAGACTGTAATCGAGGCGTCCGGCGAGGGGGTGGACGAAGTGCGTTCCTCCCTCACGCACACGCTTGCTCTCCATGTGGACAACCTGACGCTGACCGGCGGGAACCCGGTCAATGGCTTCGGCAACGACCTCGCCAACCTGCTCAAGGGTAACGGCGCAGTCAACACGCTCGACGGCAGCACAGGCGTGGATACGCTGATAGGTGATGGCGGCAGCGACGTTTTTATCGTCGATGACGCGATGGATATCGTCACGGAAGGCGGCGGCGGGGGCACGGCGGATACGATCCTCTCGTCAGTGACCTATGACATGGGTGTTTCCGCGACGGGAGAGGTCGAAAATCTTGTCCTGACCGGCGCGGCGAGTATTAACGGCTTCGGCAATGCCGAAGACAACACCATTACAGGCAACAGCGGCGTCAACACCATGGATGGCGGCATGGGCGACGACGCACATGTTGTCCAGAGCCTGAGCGATGTCGTGCTCGGCGCGGTAGGCGAGGGGGAGGATTCCATCCTCTCTGCGATCAGCTGGGCGCTGAATAATGTGGAAGAAGTGGAAAATATCTTCCTTCTCGGCACATCGGATATCAGCGCGACGGGAAATGACCTTGGCAACAGCTTAATTGGCAATAGCGGCAAGAACATTCTCGATGGCGGGCTCGGGGACGACACCTATGGCCTCGGGGCATCTGCGACGAATGATACGATCGTTCTCGACACCGGCGGCAACGACACAGTGATCGTCGGCGCATCCTTCACGATTGCGTCCCGCGCCGACCTCGAAAACATCTGGCTGACGGGAACCTCGGCGATCAATGCGACGGGGAATGCCAGCGCCAACACCCTGCTCGGCAATGACGGGAAAAATATTCTGAACGGCGGCACCGGCGCTGACTTCATGGTCGGCGGCTTGGGCGACGATCTGTTTTACGTCGATAACGTGGGGGATATTACGCTGGACAAGCTGATCCGGCTGCCGGATGAACCGAATATTAACGCAGGCGGAAAAGACACCGTCATTTCGACCGTTTCGTACGGGCTTTCCGTTGATCTCGAAAACCTGACGCTCGTCAATGTCGCCACGGCGCTCAACGGATCGGGCAATAACAACGTAAACATCATCAAGGGCAATACATACGACAATTTCCTGAACGGTGGCGGCGGCGCGGACACTATGGACGGGGGCGCGGGCAATGACAGCTACGGCATCGACACAATCAGCGACGTCATCAAGGACAGTGCGGGCATCGACACCGTCTATTCGTCACTGGCCTCGACGACCTTGGGTCGCGGTCTGGAGAACCTGACGCTCACCGCGCTGAGTGACGCGGATGGAACAGGAAATACCGGAAATAATATCCTTACCGGGAACGGTTTTGACAACGTGCTGAATGGCGCGAAGGGTAACGACACCTTTATCGGCGGCGGCGGCGACGACATCTACATCGTCGACAGCGTGACCGATGTCGTGATCGGCGGCGCAGACACCGATACCATCCAGAGCTCCGTCACCTGGTCCATTGCGGCAAACGCTCCGATTGAGAACCTGACGCTGACCGGCAAAAACGCCATTCACGGTACTGGCAATGCCGGCGACAATACGATCATCGGCAATGATGGCGCGAACACCCTCATGGGGGGCGATGGCAACGATTTCCTTGCAGGCGGGGCGGGGCTCGATATCCTGATCGGCGGCAACGGCTCCGATACGTTCCACTTTGCGGGGGCGACGGCGTTCAAGTCTGTCGACAAAGTGCTCGACTTCCATTTCGGCGAGGACGTCATCAGCTTCGACGCGCCGCTCGATCCGCTGCTGCAGGTGAATGAGGACTTCCTGGAATTCGTCGTTTCCGGCAGCAACGTGAACATCTATCTTGATTACGACGCTCAGGGAGAGGCCTACAGCCCGCAGCTTATCGCGATATTGATCAACCCGACTTAAGGGGCGGGCATTTTGTTCGGCGCGGGCGGCTTCGGATAGAGCGTGGCCTTTACATGCCGCGCCATCATCAACTCTTCGTCAGTATTGATGACGTAAACCTTTACGGCGCTGTCCTGCGCGTGCACGGCCGCCTGATCCGCGTCATTTTTAGTTTTGTCGAGCTTCACGCCAAGATGCGCCAGCTGCGACAAAATCTTTTCACGGATGACTTCCGAGTTTTCGCCGATGCCGCCGGTGAAAACGATGGCATCTACCCCGCCAAGATCCACGGTCAGAGATGCGGCTTGGCGCGCGGCGTAAAGGCAGAACAGGTCGATCGCCTCTTTCGCTTCCGGCTTGTCGCTCGCAAGCAGGGTGCGCAGGTCTTCGGTCATGCCCGATACGCCCTTTAACCCCGACTGCTTCTGGAAGATATCGGACAGCGATTGCGCGGTCTCGCCCTGTTCCAGCAGGTATAAAAGAATGCCGGGATCCGTCGAGCCTGCCCGCGTACCCATCATCAGCCCGTCGAGCGGGGTGAAACCCATTGTCGTCGCGACGCTCTTGCCGTCTTTCAGCGCCGCCATACTCGAGCCGTTGCCGAGATGCGCGACAATCACGCGGCCCTTAGCCGTCGCCGCATCGGCGACTTCGGGAAGCTTTCCTGCGATGTATTCGTACGACAGCCCGTCAAACCCGTAACGGATCATTCCTTCATCCGTGAGCTTGCGAGGCAGCGCGTAGATCTGGTTGAGGCGCGCCTGCGTGCGGTGGAACGCAGTGTCAAAAGACGCGACTTGGGGCAGCTGCGGATATTTCGCGGCGATCAGCCTGATCCCTTTGACGTTATGCGGCTGGTGCAGCGGCGCGAGCGGCTCGAGCTTTTCGAGGTCCGCCAGCACTTTCGCGTCGATTTTTTGGGGCGCGGCGTAATCCTTGCCGCCATGCACGACACGGTGGCCGACGGCGGTCACGTTTTTATCGGCAATGCAGTCGAGAATCTGCTGGAAGGCGGCATCATAGCCGCCCGCCTTTTTGACTTCGATATTCTTGCGCTCGATCAGCGTGAGGTCATCCGCGCGATAAAGCCCGTATTTGATCGACGACGAGCCGGCATTGACGACCAGCAACGTTTCGACGGGCTTGTTATTTTCCTGGTTCATCAGGGCTTCTTCGGCGCGCGCGTCTGGCTGCGGCTGGCGACGAGTGCAATCGCTGCCGAGGCCTTGCGCTCCTCCGCATCCGCCGAGCGGCTGTTGAGAATGATCGGCACTTTGGCGCCCACGACGACGCCGCCCAGCGGGGCTTGTGACATCAGCACGCGCGATTTGAAATAGATATTGCCGGATTCGAGGTCGGGGAAGACGAGGATGTCGGGATCGCCCGCGACTTCCGAGAAAATCCCCTTCAGGCCGGCGGATTTTTTCGAGATGGCGTTATCCATCCCGAACGGACCTTCCACTTTCGCGCCCGTGATCTGGCCGCGTAGCGACATGACAGTGAGGGCAGCGGCGTCGAGCGTTGCCTGCTGGCGCGGCTCCACCTTTTCGGATGCCGCGAGGATGGCGACCTTCGGCTCGCGTCCCTCGATCTTCCAAAACAGGTCGACCGCATTCTGGATGATGTCGCGCTTGGCCATCAGGTCGGGCGTCTCGTTGACGGCGGCATCGGTAATGTAGAGTGGCTTGTGGTAACCCGGGTCTTCCATGATGAAGACATGACTCATGCGCTTGTCCGTGCGCAGCTGGCCTTCCTTCGCCACGATCGGGTGCAGGAATTCGGGCGTGTCGATCTTGCCCTTCATCAGCGCCTCGGCCTTGCCTTCCTTCACCAGCTGCACGCCCATTTCGGCGGCGGCGTGGCTGTGTTCGGTGTTCACGATTTCGAAGGCGGAGATATCGATATTCGCATCCTTCGCGGCCTTGCGGATTTTATCCTCCGGCCCGACCAGAATCGGGTCCATCAGTTTCGCCGCGGCCGCTTCGAAAGCGCCGCGCAGGGTGTTTTCATCGGTCGGGTGAATAACAGCGGTTTTGAGGGGTTTGGTCTCCGGCGTCAGCTTGTCGTAAATATGCTGCAATTTTTTATCCCTTCGAAGGCCCGGGACTGATTCCCTGTGGCTGTTAAGATCATGTTGCTCGGTGTAAAAGCATTTGGCGGCGCAATCGCGCGGTTGTCAAGCCGCTGCATGACGGTCAAATACTTAACAACCTGAATTTGAAAGAAAATTTCCGCATCAGATTATGCTGCGCTGCCGCATTAAATAACTGATTTCACAGCAAGAATATTACGCTAAAAAGACTTTGACCTTTCCAGTTCTTTTAACATATTGTTGACCCGTTTAGGTCAACCATCTTAGTCCGGAGACGAAAAACAATGACGACCGATTTCCTTTTTAATCCCGACCGCCAGCCCATGATCCGCGCGGATTACCGACCCTCCGAATACAAGATTGAAAAGGCCGACCTTTATATCAATCTCGATGAAACCAACACGAATGTGCGCAGCACGCTGCATATTGACCGCAACCCGACTGTGCCCGAGCTCGGCGGCCCGCTGATCCTCGACGGCTCGGAGCTGGTGCTGAAAAGCGTCAAGATCAAGGAAAACGGCCAGTGGCGCGATCTCGACCGCCAGGAATTCAAGGTCGATGGCGAGCAGCTGATTATCAAGCGCCCGCCCGCCGGCAAGTTCGAGCTGCAGATCGAAAACGACATCAACCCGACGACCAACACCGAACTCTCGGGCATTTATATGTCGGGCGACAACATCATCACCTCGCAGAACGAGGCGCAGGGCTTCCGCCGCATCACCTATTTCCTCGACCGTCCCGACAACCTCGCCGTCATCAGCGCGACGCTGGAGGCTGATAAAGCGAAATACCCCGTGCTGCTCTCGAACGGCAACGGCGACTTCCGCGCGACCGAAGATCTCGGCAATGGTCGCCACCGCATTTCCTGGTCGGATCCCTGGCCGAAGCCGTCCTACCTGTTTGCGACCGTCGCGGGCGACCTGCAGGTGCTGGAAGACAAATTCACCACCATGTCGGGCAAGGTTGTCGATATCCGCATTTTCGTGCAGTCGGGCTATGAAGACAAAATCCAGTGGGCGATGGAAGCGACCAAGCGCGCCATGAAATGGGATGAAGTCCGCTACGGCCGCGAATACGACCTCGACAACTTCCACATCGTGGCCGTCGATAAATTCAACGCGGGCGCGATGGAGAACAAGGGCCTCAACATTTTCAACGTCAGCCGTCTTGTCGGCAATGCGGAAACCTCGACCGATACCGACCTCATGGATATCGAGGAAGTGATCGGCCATGAATACTTCCACAACTGGACCGGCGACCGCGTCACCGTGCGCGACTGGTTTGAATTGTCTCTGAAGGAATCGCTTACCAGCCTGCGCCAGCGCCAGTTCGCCTCCGACATGCACTCCGCGCCCGTGAAATTGATCGAGGACGCAACCGTGCTGCGCACCGGACAATTCATCGAGGATTCCGGCCCCGGCGCGCATTTCGTCCGCCCCGAGCGCGTCGAGGAATTCGACAACATCTATTCGACGACCATCTATCAAAAAGGCAAGCACGTCCTTGCCATGATGAACACCATCATGGGCGACGCGACCTGGCGCACCGCGATGGACAACTACTTCAACAAGTTCGACGGCAAGGCCGTGACGGTCGATGACTTCATCGACAATATGCAGGACACCTCCGGCATCGACTTGACGCAGTTCCGCCACTGGTACAGCCAGTCGGGAACGCCGGAAATCAGCTATGAAGGCAAATATGACGCCGCCGCGAAAACCTATTCGCTGACGCTGTCGCAATTCAATCCCGGCACGGCGGACCAGCCGTTGTCGGAGAAAAAGAACCTCCACATTCCGATTTCAGTCGGCCTGATCGGCGAAAGCGGCAAGGATATCGCGCTGCAACTGCAGGGTGAAGCGGCCCCGGGCGACACCACGCGTGTGCTGAACCTGACGGAAGGCAAGCAAACCTTCGTGTTCCAGAACCTAAATGGTCCGGTCGTGCCCTCCGTGCTCCGCAATTTCTCGGCACCCGTCAAGATCATGACGCAGCCGTCGGACAGCGAACTCATCTTCCGCATGGAGCATGACAGTAACGCGTTCAATAAATTTGAGGCGAAGGAACGCCTGGCCCTGAAAGTGTTGCTGGGACTCATCGACGACGCACAAGCCGGCCGCAAACTGTCGGTGGACCAGGGCTTCCTCGATGCCTTCGGCGCGAATGTCGCGAAAGCGGCGACGGGCGGTGGCGACCAGGCCTTCGCAGCGCAGCTGCTCGCGCTGCCTGCTTATAACATCGTGATCCAGAGCCTCAAAACGGTCGATCCCGATGCAATCCGCACGGCAACCAACTTCCTGACAACCACGATCGCCCAAACCTTCCAGGCGGATTTCGAGGAGATCTACAAACAGACGACCGCCCCCGCCGGCGAAAAATACGATGTGGTGCCGGCGCAGGTTGGACGCCGCAGCCTGCATGGCGCCGCGCTCGGCTATCTTGCCAAGCTGAAAACGCCGGAAGTCACCGCTGCGGCCAAATCGCAATATGACACCGCAACGAACATGACGGAAAAATACTCGGCGCTTGCGGTGCTGGCGCGCCTCGATGGCCCCGAAGGCGCGGTTGCGCTCGAGGATTTCTACGGGAAGTACAAATCGGTTAACAACGTCGTCGACCGCTGGCTGACGCTGCAGGGCGCGACCGCGTCCGGCGATGCCGCTGGCCAGATGCGCAAGCTGCTGGAGCATGAAGCTTTCGATTTCACTAACCCAAACAAGGTGCGCGCGGCGATCGGCGGCTTCAGTGCCGCGAACCCGACGGCGTTCCACAACAAGGATGGCTCCGGCTACGCCTTCCTCGCCGATGTCGTGATCAAGATGAACGACATCAACCCGCGCGTCGGCGGCCAGATCGTCAAGCCGCTGACCCAGTTCAAGCGTTATGACGCGCCGCGCCAGGCACTGATGGTGAAGGAACTGGAGCGCATCCGCGAAACCCCCAACCTTGATAAAGGCATCAAGGAACTGGTCGGCCAGGCGCTCGCCACGGTCGAAAAACCCCAGACCGCCGCCAACAACAACGGCAAAAAGCCGATCGCTCCGGCTGCCTGATCGCGGCTAAAAAACAATCAAGCCCGGCATTATTCGCCGGGCTTTTTTGTTGCCGCCAGCTATGGTATTCAAAGGCAGAAGAAACAATGCAGGCAACGCCATGACCAACTGGAACGACAGCCTTTCGCGCGAATATTTTGCCGAGTTCAGGGACCGGGGCGTGATCATCGCGGGCGGCGCTGCCGGCATAGGTGCGGCGCTGGCGGACGCCCTCGCATGGCTTGGGGCAAAGGTCGCGGTTGTCGACAAGAACAAAGCCTCGACCGGAATTTCTGTCGCGGCCGACCTGACGGACGAGGCGGCACGCAAGGCGGCCATGGCGGAAGCCATCGCCAAAACCGGCAATGTCTGTGCCTTCGTCAGTACGCTCGGCTTCGACAGTCGCATCGGCTTCGATGACCTGTCACAGGAACAGGCGGAACTTCTGATGCGCGTCAACTTTTTCGCCCCTGTCTTTGCAGCGCGGGACGTTCTGCCCGCCATGCGCGAAGCGGGTGGCGGCGCGATCTGCCTCTTTACCTCCCGCCACGGCTCGGAAATTTTCGAGCCTGACATGACCGGCTACGGCTGCGCTAAGGCGGCGCTCGATAGCGGCATCAAGCGCCTTGCCATCAAGGCAGGGGAAGGCAATACCGCGGACAACATCATTCGCGTCTTCGGCTTCTGCCCCGGCTGGGTGCAGAGCGACAACCAGAAGGCGCGCTTCAGCGCCAAGCAGTTCGAAGACGCCGCGCGCGAACAGCTGGTGCCGGTCGGCATGACGCCTGCGGATATCGTGCCCGCGATCATCTTCAGCCTGTCGAAACATTCACGCCTGCTGTCGGGCACCACCTTGCGTTTTGACGCGGGCGAGGGACAGGTCAAATCCAGCGCGGTCACCGCAGGCAGCAAAAAGGCGGCATCATGAAGGCAGAATTGCTCAACCCCGATTTGCCGGCGTCCGAGCTCGGCGAAGGCGTCAACTGGGACCCGCGCGGCAAGCGGCTCTACTGGGTCGATATCATGGGCCAGCGCATTCATTCGACCAATGCGGAGGGCCAAGACTACAGGGCCTACAAGACTCCCTCGATGATCGGTTTCATGGCGATGGACGAGCAGGGCGGCTGCGTCGCGGGGCTGCGCGATGGGTTTTACAAGCTGAAGCTCGCGGAAGAGGTGCAGGCGGAGCCGATCACCCGCCCTATCTATGTCGATGCCGATAACCGCTTCAATGACGGCAAATGCGACCGCCGCGGCCGCGTCTGGGGCGGCACCATGAACCATGTCGATCATAAAAAGCCAACAGGCGCCTTTTACCGGCTCGACGAACGCGGGTTGCATACGCAGGAGGAAGGCGTGTTCATCTCGAACGGCCTTGGCTGGTCGCTTGACAACAAGCTGATGTATTACATCGACACCGGGCGCGGCACGCTGTTCGTTTATGATTACGACATCGAGACGGGCGCAGCCAGCAACCGCCGCCCGCTCATCGAATTCAAGGACAAGCGCCCCGACGGCATGTGCGTCGACAGTCACGGCCGGCTATTCGTCGCGCTCTGGGGCGGCTGGGCGGTCGATATCTATTCCCCGCAGGGCGAGCTGATTGACAGCATCGAAGTCGATTCGCCGCAAGTATCCTGCTGCGCCTTCGGCGGCGAAGACCTGAAGACGCTTTATATCAGCACAGCCTATGTCGGCCTGTCCGATGAAAAGCGCGTCGCCGCGCCGCATGCTGGAAAAACATTCAAGATCCGCATGGATATTCCGGGCCTGCCGGAAACCCCGGCCAGGGTTTGAACCGATGAATATTTTCGCTGATTGGGGCAATACCAATTTCCGCGCCTTCCTGATGCAGGACGGCAAGGTGGTGGACCGTTACCAGTCGGCGGAGGGCGGCATCCAGAAAGTATTCACCGCGCCCGAAAACCGCGTTGCCGATTATAGCGGCTTCTTCGTGAAGCATATCGGCGACTGGCTGGCAAAATATCCGGATGCCCCTGTGCACATCGCTGGCGCGGCGGGCGGACGCGACGGCTGGGTCGAAACCATGTATTCGATCGCGCCGGCGGGACTCGCTGATGTCAAGCGCAACCTCCACCGTATTACGCCGGAGCAGCTCGGCCAAGCCGCAGGCCGGGAGATATATATTGCGTCGGGCTGCACCATCGCGATGAAGGACGGCCGGCACGACGTCATCCGCTCCGAAGAGGTCAAAAGCCTCGGCGCGGCGCGGCACCTGAAGCGCGATGAGATGCTGATGTGCATTCCCGGCACGCATTGCAAATGGGTGAAGATCGAGGGCAACCGCATCGTCCATTTTGAAACCGCCCTGACCGGCGAGCTTTACGGGATTTTAAGCGAGCGCGGCGCACTCGCAGCATTGTTCCGCTTCGACAAGAATTCGCAGCAGAAAGACATGGGCTCGTTCGACCAGGGGCTTGAACTTGCAGGGCGCGGGTTCGACCTGCTGACCGATCTCTGGCAGGTGCGCGCGCAAAAACTGCGGGCCAATCCGCATCCGGCCGATATGCAGGCCTATTTCTCCGGCATCCTCATCGGCCATGAACTCCGCCAGATGGACCGGCTCTTCCCCGGCAAGCCGCCCGTCGTGCTGCTGATGGACGCCGGCGCGAAGCGCGAATTCTACGCGCGCGCCTTCAACTGGATGGGATGGAAGATCGACTGCGAAGTGGACAGCGAAACGGCGGTCGTTTCCGGCCTGCTCGGCGTTCTCTAGTCATCCTGAGCGAAGCGTAGGATCTCCCTCGGTAATCAAGGGAGATCCTACGCTTCGCTCAGGATGACAATCTTATTTCAGGTCTTTCGTCGCCGCAGTCAGCGTTTCGGCGCGCTTTTTCACTTCATCAACTGTTACGCCCGGCTTGTACAGCGATGACCCGACGCCAAAGGCATGGCAGCCCGCGGCATGGAACGCAGCGACGGTATCGACCGCGATGCCGCCGGTCGGGATGACTTGAATATGCTTCGGCAACACCGATTTCAGCGCCTTGATGTAATTGGGGCCCAAGCTGTCGGCGGGGAAAACTTTCAGGTATTTCGATCCCAGCTTGATCGCGTTGAAGGCCTCGGTCGCCGTATAGACGCCCGGCATCATCACCATGTCATGCGCGAGCGCGGCCTTAACGACTTCCGCATCGGTGTTGGGCGCGACGATCAGCTTCGCGCCGGTCTTCGCCACTTTCTCCACATCCTCCGCCGTCAGCACTGTGCCGGCGCCAATCAGCGCCTGGTCGCCAAAGCGTTTCACGAGGCGCGAAATGCTCTCGAACGGGTCGGGGGAATTGAGCGGCACCTCGAGGCAGCGCCAGCCAGCGTTGACAATCGCCTCCCCGACCGGCAGCGCCTCGTCCGGCGTCAGCCCGCGCAAGATCGCGATCAGGCGGTTCTGTGAAAAATACTGGTCGGCGGTCGCGGGCATGGCAGTTCCTTTAATGTTGCGGGCGCAGGTATTCGCGCACGCGCTTGGCGATTTCGTCCTTCGCAAGTTCGGGGCGGTCGAACATCTTCATATAGGCGCCCACACTCGCCTGGTGCACGCCCATCACGGGGTCGGACCAGATCACGCCCCAAGGGCTGTGGATCGGCGTCGGCTGGATGACAAGCGCGGCGCGACGTTTTTCCAGTTCCTCCGCATCCACTTCCATATCCAGCGACTTGTTGGCGACGTCGAGCTTCACCCAGTCGCCCGTCTTCACGAGCGCAAGCGGGCCGCCCGCCGCCGCTTCCGGCGAGACATGCAGCACATGGCAGCCATAGGCTGTGCCGCTCATGCGCGCATCGGAAACAGTCACCATCGCCTTGGTGCCTTTCGCCAGCAGGTAGCCGGGCGGGCGCACGTTGCCAACCTCCGGCATGCCGGGGTAGCCCAAGGGACCGCAATTGCGCAGGATCAGCACGCGGTCCGGCGTGATGCCTTCCTTCGGGTCGTCGATGCGCTTGTGGTATTCCTCGATGCTGTCGAACACGACGGCCTGCCCGCGATGCTGCAGCAGATTTTTTTCTGCGACGGCGGAAACCTTGATGACCGCGCCGGCCGGGCAGAGATTGCCCTTCAGGATGACGATGCCGCCGTCCGGCAGCAGCGGTTCCTTCACGGTCTTGATGACCTCGGTGTTGGTATAGGGGTCGCGCGCGTCAAGTTCCTCGCGCAGCGTCTTGCCCGTGCACCATTTGACGTCATCCTTGACGTAGCCGTTCGCGGCGAGCTCGCGCAAGACGGCGGGCAGGCCGCCCGCGCGGAAATATTCCTCCATCAGGTATTTGCCGGACGGCTTGACGTTGACGAGCAGCGGCACTTTCGATCCGTATTCCTGCCAGTCGTCGATGGTAAAATCGATATCCGCCATATTGGCGATCGCCAGCAGGTGGACGACCGCATTGGTGGATCCTCCGATCGCGGCATTCGCAGCGACCGCGTTCAGGAATGACTGGCGCGTGACAAAAGTGGACGGACGGCGATCCGCCAATACCATGCGCACTGCTTCTTCGCCCGCGCGGAAACTGTAATGCGCGCGGTCCGCCATGGGGGCGGGGATTGCGGAAGCGCCGAACAGCGTGAGGCCGAGCGCCTCCGCCAGGCTGTTGAGGGTCGAGGCGGTGCCCATGCTCATGCAATGCCCGGCCGAGGGCTGGGCCGCGCAGGAGCGGATCATAAGTTCGTCTTCGGTGATCTTGCCGGCCGCCAGCAGCTCGCGGTTTTTCCACAGGTGGACGCCGGAAGCAGACTGCTCGCCGTGGTAATATCCGTTCAGCATCGGCCCGGCGGAGGCGACGATCGTCGGCAGGTCGCACAGCAGCGTTGCCATCAGCCCCGCCGGTACGGTCTTGTCGCAGCCGGTCAGCAGCACAAGGCCGTCCATCGGGTTCGCAATGATCGTCTCGATCAGCGTCATCGCGGTCAGGTTGCGCATATACATCGAGGTCGGGCGCGTCAGCGGCTCGCCGAGCGGCGGCGCGATATCGAACTGGAAGGGGATGCCGCCCGCCTGCCGGACACCTTGCGCAACCCGGTCGCCCAGATGGTGGTCATGCATCGCTTGGCAGGGGTTGAGGTCGCCCCCGAATTTGCAGACGCCGATGACGGGGCGGCGGCCGCTTTGCGTGAATTCCGCAAGCGGGTGGCCGGAGGTCCCGCACAGCTCCTCCATCGTGAATTTCGAATTCACCATCTTGCCGGTATGATGCGCGCGCACATCAACGGCGGCCGCCTGGCCGAACCAGTAATCGCTTCGCAGGAAAGCTTTTTTATCCGCCATATGTCACCCTGATTTTTTGCCTGTCATTTTTACTATAACGGGCCAGGGGAAGCCAGCGCGGAAAAAGCCATTTTTAGTGGAGAATCGGCAGGTCCGGGATAATCGGCGGCAGGGGCACGTCGATCGGCGGCAGGGCCGGCACGTCGACCGTCGGCACGTTGATCGGCGGAAGGTCGATGGGCGGCACCGTGACGGGCGGCAGGCCCGGCAGATCCACCGTCGGCACGCCGACCGCGGGAACATCGATTGTCGGCACCGAAACCGCCGGCACATCGACCGAAGGAACATGGACGCCGTCGTTGCCAATGGTCGGCAGCGCAAGGCCCGCAAGCGTGCCGGACACCGTGCCGCCAAGTCCTGCGACGGTGCCGCCCAGCGCATTGCCGAGCCCGCCGACCGCGCCGGTCACCGTGCCTTTCAATCCGCCGCTTTCAATACCCTTGGCAGCCGGTATCAGCAGGCCGAGCGAGAAGGCGGTGTGTTCCGCGGTATAACCTTCGCCGACCAGCTCGCCGCGCGGACCGACATCGCCGAAGACGATGACGCGGGTATTGACGGCAGGCGCCTTATGGCCCGAAAGCCCCATCGCGATTTTCGTGCCGTCGGCAAGACGCAGGACGCCCGCCTCGCGGTTATATTCCTTCACATAGCCCTGCAGCAGGAAGTGCTTCACGCCCGAGCCGAACAATTCGCGCGCATGGCTGGCGGCGCCGGTTTTCGCAGGTTTCATGCGCTCGATCATGCCGGCCACGACCACGCCGTCGCCGCGACGCATGCCGCTCACTGCCACGAACTCGCCCGGCCTGACCAGCTTCATGATGTCGCGCGCGCGGCCGTCGGCGATGACGCGCTCGCGCCCGACAGACATCTCGCCGCGACGAGCCTCGACCTTCGTTACCTTGCCCGAGACTATTTTGTCGACCATGATCTTGCGCGCGCGGTACTCTCCGCCCTTCGCGTAAACCTTGGCGGCGACGATCTGGCCGATGCGGAGCGATTTCGTCGAGGAGCCGCGGCCGTTATTCTCGACCGGCGTCTTCGCGGTGTATTCGATTTCCATGCCGTTGACGCAGATCGAGCCGAAGCCGGTGATGCGGCCATAGACGCCGATATCGCCGGTGATGCCGGTGCCGCCCATGCCCTTGCCATTCGCAAGTTTCGAGCCTGTGCCGCCCATGCCGTTGCCGTTATGGATGCCGGTGCCACCCATGCCTTTGCCATTGGCGAGCTTGTCGCCCGTACCGCCCATGCCTTTGCCGTCGTGGCGACCGGTGCCACCGATGCCGTTTCCATTATGAATCCCGGTGCCGCCCATGCCCTTGCCGTCGAACAGGAAGCCGTCGGGCGTCGGGCACCCCCGTTGTTTTGCAACTGCGGGCGCAGCCGGCTGCAGCAGGCCGGCGATCATGGCGAGGATCAGGAGCGATTTCAGGAAACGGCTGCGCATAGTATTACCCCTTCTCCTTGCGGGTCAGGTCCGCATCAGTGAAGAAATAGGCGCCGAAATTGATGCGGTAGGTCGCATCCGGCTCGCCTTTGTCGATGTCGTGCATCTCGAGCGCCTTGCGGTTCAGCCCGCGCAGCGCCTTCATCGCGGCGTCACGCGCCATGTTCTGCAGCGCTTCGGCGGATTCCTTGGTCAGCCCGTTATAATAGACCGAGCGGTCGAGGAAGGGCGGCTTGGGGCTCAGGATATTGGTCACGGCGGCTTCCAGGTGGTCCTGCCCGTTATGCCCGAAATAATAAAGCTTCTCCGCCCAGCCTTCCTGCGGCACGAAGGCTTCCACGTTCAGCCAGACATTGTCGGTGATTTCGTCATAGCGCGCGATATCCTGGCGCAGCATTTCGTCGAGGATGGCACGCGGGCGCACATCCCGCGACACGGTCTCTGCCAGCGCCGAAAAACTGAGTTTCGGGTTCTCGCGGTTCACATAGGGCAGCGGGCGCGGCAGTCCCTGCGGGTTCAGGAATTCGGGATTGCCCATCCAGATCGCGACAAGCTCCGCGCCGACCGAAACATAGGGCACATCCAGCGGCTCGTCATTGGCACGGCTGCGGAACTTGCGCACATCGCGGCGGTGGACGCCCGTCATCAGGCTGATCTGGCTGTCGGTCGGTCGGATATTGGCGGCGGCCAGGTTTTCCTCCGCAATCTCGACATATACATCCTTCATGATCTCGATGAACACCTGCAGCGGCAGCCCCTTGCCGATAAACAGCCGCGCAAGCGGGCGCATCAGCTTGCGCACGGCTTGCAGCAACAGGCTGTTTGATTCCGAAATGGGCATCGGGTTCTGCGTGTTATTCAACGGGTTCGTCATTCTATCCAGTATATATAGATCGCTGAGGGATTTTTTTTCAACCTTCGTGCGTTGGCTGTCCCTTTTTCCCACAGGGGTTTCATAATTCATATTATATATCAGCAATTTATAAAATATCGTGAATCAGCGATGTGTACAAATGCTGCCAGAAACCGTGTAAAAAATACACACGCAAATTGCACGCCAGATATGTAAAAAAGAAAAGTGAATAACTACAATGGCAAATTGGCGGACAGCGGCAGTTAAATGGCGGGGCTGTACTCCTCGCCGAAAAATGTTATCAAACGCCATGCACCTTAGGCTCCTGACCATCGTCACTGTACTGCTCGCCGCCACGACTCCGGCGCAGGCGCAACGCGCCCCGCAGACCGTGTTCACGGTCTCCGCTGGCTATAATTACAGCTGGGGCGATTACGGCCAGCTGAACGAGACGCGAGTGACCTATGCGCCGCTCACGCTGAAATGGCAGCGGGGCGAATGGTCGGCGAAACTGCTGATGCCCTATATCCGCATCACTGGCCCCGGCGTCGTCGTCGGCGATGTGCCGGTCGGCACTCCGCGCCCCGTCGGCACGGAAGAAGGCTTGGGCGATATCACGCCGAGCCTTACCTGGACGCATACGCTGAACCGCTTTGGCACGACCGCCGAACTCTCCGGCATCCTGAAACTGCCGACCGCAGATGAGGACAAGCGCCTCGGCACGGGTCTCACCGACTTCACCGCGCAGGCGGGGTTGATCCAGCCGATCGGCAAGGCGTACCTGAACGGAAATATCGGCCGCAAATTCAACGGCGCGAACGCAACCTTCCCCTTGCGCGACGTGTGGAAATATACGGTGGGCGGCGGCTACCGCCTGTTCGACCAGACCAGCATCGGCTTGCTTTATGATTACCGCGAGCGGCAGAGCACTGGCAGCGAGAACCTGAGCCTGTTGACGGGATATGTCAGCCAGTCGATCACGCCGCAGTGGTCGGTGCAGCTTTACGCCTCCAAGGGCTACAGCAACAGCTCGCCCGATGCCAATCTCGGCCTGCAGATCAACCGCAGCTTCGACCTGTTCTAAGCCCGATTGACCTTGCCATAAAAGCCGCCTATCTTTCCTTATCAAACAATTTCGCAAGTTTTCCGAAGGGATGGAATCATGTCCAGCAAACCCCTCACGACTGACCCGTTTTTCAAGGGCGCGGGACTCACGCCCGAAAAGGCGCGGGAGATCGTCAGGGAGGGGTTGAGCGGCGCGGATTACGGCGAGTTCTATCATGAAATCGTCGCGCGCGAACGCCTTGTGAAGGACAAGGGTGAATTCACTACGGTTTCCACGGGCGACAGCAAGGAAGGCTTCGGCGTCCGCGTCGGGCAGGGGGAGCGCGTCGGCTATGCCTTTTCCGATCTGTTTAACGAAGCGGCGCTGACGGATGCGGTACGTGAAGCGCGCAATGTCCTGAAGCCCGGCACGGCGCAGGCCGCGCAGAAACCCTCCGGCATGGTGCCGCAGCAGCTTTACACGCCAGAAGATCCCATGGCCGGTTTTACGCTGGCCGAGAAAATTTCGAAGATCAATGAGATCGAGGCGTTTTGCAAAACGCTCGATAACCGCATCGCCAACGTCACCGTGCAGTATGTCTCCGAAGCCAAAGCCGTGCATATCATCACGGCGGAGGGAAAAAGCCTGCTCGACAACCGCCCGATGACCTCGCTTGCCATCTCGATCATGCTGACCGATGAAAACGGCAAGAGCGAGATCGGCACCGCGCAGATTGGCGGCCATGTCGATGCCCAGGCCGTTTTCGATGAAACCGAGTTCAAAGCCGCAGCGCGCAAGGCGCTGCACCAGGCGAAGGAATTGCTGGTGGCTGAAGACGCGCCCGCCGGCATCATGGATGTCGTGCTCAGCCCCGGCTGGGCGGCGGTGGTGTTGCATGAAGCTATCGGCCACGGGCTCGAAGGCGATTTCAACCGCCGCGATATTTCCGTCTATAGCGGCAAGCTCGGCCAGCAGATCGCATCGCCCGAAGTCACCGTGATCGACCAGGGCGATATGCCGGGCGAGCGCGGCTCCCTGCATTTCGACGACGAAGGCACGCCGACGCAAGCCAACGTGCTGATCGAAAACGGCGTGCTCAAGGGCTATATGCAGGACCGCCAGAACGCGCAGCTGATGGGCGTCGACCCGACGGGCAACGGCCGCCGTGAAAGCTACGCCCATGCGCCCATGCCGCGCATGACCAACACCTATTTCGCCAACGGCACGCATGATCCTGCCGATATCATCAAATCGGTGAAGGATGGTCTTTATATCGCCGATATGGGCGGCGGGCAGGTCGATATTACCTCCGGCAAGTTCAACATGAACGCGAAGCTCGCCTACCGCATCCGCGACGGCAAGATCGCCGAACCCGTCAAGGGCGCGACGATTGTCGGCGACGGGCTGACGGTCATCAAATCCATCACTATGGTCGGCAACGACCTCGCGCTCGAAAAAAGCGCCGGCATGTGCGGCAAAAACGGCCAGTCGGTGCCGGTCGGCTGCGGCCAGCCCACGTTGCGCGTCTCCAATATGACCGTCGGCGGTCGCAAGCGATAAGGAAGAACAATAAAATGACCGAACAGGAATTTCTCAGCCAGTTTCGCCCGCTTGCGCAAAATCTGCTCGACTATGCCATGACCGAAGGCTTGAACCACGGCATCACCGATGCGCGCATCTTCGTCTCCGCCGCCGACAAGCTTGAAAACAGCGTCGAAAAAGGGCAGGTGACAAAAACCGTCTCCGGCAAGACCTATAACGTCGGCGTGACGCTCTATGCGGGCGATCGCGTGTTGTCTTTCACCAAAAACACCCTCGACGAACAGCGCTTGAAGGAAGCGATGCTCGACAACATGAAGGTCATCAGCCTCGTTCCCGCCAACGCGGATAAAAAGCTGCTGGAGGCGGAGAAGGTTTTCTCAGGCGAGAAGCAGGACCTCGACCTGTTCGACAACAATCCGCCCTCGACCGCGACGCTGATCCAGTATGCAAAGGATGTCGAGAAAGCCGCCATGGCGCAGCCCGGCGTGAAGGCGACGCGCTCCGTCAGCATTACGCGCGCCGAGGATCATATCCTTATTCTCGGCTCCAACGGCCTTGACCTTCATGACAGCCGCACGGTCTATTCCGCTGGCGCTTCCGTCATTGCCGAAGACAAATCCGGCATGCAGATCAGCGGGGAATCGAGCGTCGCGCGCCATTTCTCCGACATGGCGAAGCCCGACATGCTCGGCGCCGATGCAGGGCAGAAAGCCATATCGAAACTCGGTGCGATCCTGCCCGCGACGGGCGAAATGCCGGTGGTGCTCGACAACAGCGCGGCCGAAAGCTTTTTCTCATCCGTCTATTCCGCGATCGGCGGCACCGCCCTGCATCGCGGCACGACCTTCCTGAAGGGGAAACTGGGCGTGCAGGTGATGGCAAGCGGCATCACGCTCAGCGACGATCCCCTGCTGCCGCGCGGCCTTTCCTCGCGGCAGGTCGATACGGCGGGGCTGGAATCAAAGCCGATCACCTTCATCGAAAACGGCGTGCTGAAAAGCTATGACGTGAACCTGACTGAATCACGCCAGCTTGGCATCGATCCCATCGGCCGCGAAAACGGCCCGACCAACAGCCGCGTCGCGCCGGGCGCGCTATCGCCCGCAGAACTCATCGCCGATATCAAGGAAGGCATCTTTATTAAAGGGTTCAACGGGGGCACCGTTGACGTCAATACCGGCAACCATTCGCGCGAAGCCTATGGGCTGCTGATTAAGGACGGCAAGATCACCGATACCGCCGTGGCCGGCTTCGTCGTGTCGGGCAACCTGAAGGACATGTTCATGAAGGTGGCTGTTGCCAATGACACGCCCGAACTGCCGAGCACCAAGCACCGCATGGCCGCGCCGACCACGCGCATTAATGGCGTGACGATTGCCGGGAAGTAATCAGTCCTTCGCGCCGGCGAAGGTGACGTTGACGCCGCGCTTCTTGAAATAGGACTGCATCATCTTGCGGCCCTGGCGGTTGTTCTGGGCGAGGCGCGCGGGCTCGACCGTGACTTCTTTTTGTCCGGCAGTCGCCAGCGCCGCTTTCAGCCCGTCGATATGCTGGTCGATATCCTGGTTGTCGTTCATGAGCGAGGTATAGACGGCTTCAAGGGCTTGTTCGACGGTCAGCGCGGACATTTCGATCTCCATTTAAATTCGGGGCGATTATGGTGGAACTGCCGGCTTTTTTCCAGCCCCTCCTATCTCCTTGAGCAAAATAGTGAATTTCCCCGGATACCCTTTCGCGTGCCCTTGCGTTAGTATGACGGTGTTCAAACAAACGGGGGCGTCATGACGGCATGCGGATCGATGGTGATTGCGGTGGACGGGCCGGCCGCGAGCGGCAAGGGCACGCTTGCAAAGGCGCTCGCGGCGCATTTCGGCTTTGCCTATCTCGACACTGGCGCGCTTTACCGCGCGGTCGCGCTTGCCACCATCGATAACGGCGGCGAGCCTGCGAAGATCGAGGATGTGCGCAAGGTACTTGACGATGTCACCCATCATATCTCCGCCACAACGCTGACGAGCCCGCGCCTGCGCACGCCCGAAATCGCGAGTGCCGCCGCGATCGTCGCAGCATATCCCGAAGTACGCCTTGCCGTGCGCGATTATCAGGTGAATTTCTCGGAAAACCCGCCGAATGGCGCGCCCGGCGCTGTGCTCGACGGCCGCGATATCGGTACGGTCGTCTGCCCGGATGCCGAAGTGAAGTTATACGTCACAGCGAGCGCGGATGAACGCGCGCGCCGGCGTTTCCTCGAGCTGCAGCAGAAAGAGCCCTCAACCGTTTACGAAACCGTCCTGAAGGACATCACCGACCGCGACCATCAGGATATGAACCGCGCGCATTCGCCGCTGAAAGCGGCGGTGGACGCCAATGTGCTCGATACGACGACGCTGGATCGCGCGGCGGCGTTGGCTGAAGCCATCAAGATTGTTTCTGCAAAACTGCCCGCTGAAAAACCGCCCGCCAAAGCGAACGGCCCCAAGCCCTAATAACCGCCGACGATCGGCAGGATCTCGCCGGTGATATAGCTCGAGCATTGCGGGGAAGCGAGGAAGACATAGGCGGGCGCCAATTCTTCCGGCTGCGCAGGGCGCTTCATCGGCACGCTCGCGCCGAATTTCGCAACTTCCGGCGCTTCTTTGTCCGACGGGTTAAGCGGCGTCCAGACCGGACCCGGTGCGATGCAATTGACGCGGATGCCCTTCGGGATCAGGTTGGAACCGAGCGAGCGGGTAAAGGCATGAATGCCGCCCTTGGTCGTCGAATAGTCGAGCAGGTGCTTGCTGCCATGCAGGCCCGTCACTGAACCCGTATTGATGATCGCCGAACCCGGCTCCATGAACGGAATGCAGGCCTGTGACATGAAGAAATAACCGTAAAGGTTCGTCTTCAGCGTTTCGTCGAAATGCCTTTCGGTAAGGTCGGCGATATCCTTGGTATGCACCTGGAAAGCCGCGTTGTTGACCAGCACATCTACGCGCCCGAATTCCTTGACGGCGCGCTTTACCGCCTGTTGGCAAAAACTTTTCTTGCGAACATCGCCCGCGATAACAAGGCAGTTGCGGCCTTCGGCGAGAACTTTCTCTTTGGTCAGGGCCGCGTCCTTATGTTCCTTCAGGTGCATGAGGACGATATCCGCCCCTTCCCGCGCGAACAGCACGGCGACCGCGCGGCCGATGCCAGAATCGCCGCCCGTAATGATTGCAACCTTATCCTGCAGCTTGCGGGAGCCGATGTAATAAGGCGCCTCGAACATTGGCGGCGGGTTGACATCCGCCTCCATGCCCGGCTTTGGCAGGTGTTGTTTGGGGAAGGGCGGCTCGGGATATTCCCGCGCGCCAGCCTGCATCGGCTTTTCCTCAGGCTGCTTCTTGCGGTCAGCCCGCGCCACCTGGCGCTGGATGCTCCGCTGCTTCGCTGCCGTGCGCGACGTGCCGCTCTTTTTGGCCATGGTTAGTTAATCGAGACGTGGTTGGCCGATACCTTGGTCCAGCCAGGCGGATCGCTGGCCGGAAACGAATCCATGGCGGCGAGATCGACTTTATCTTCCGCATCTTCCTTGGAAAGATCCGAAGATTCTCCCCCGCATTGCGCGGTGGTGGCGCAGGAGCTCATGCGCATTTTAGCGATATAACCCATCGTGGCGCCGGCAAGGCCGAGCAGAATAAAATTGCGTAACATGGCTGAATCCTCCAACTGTTTCAATGCAAACGGCCGAGGGGTGATTCCGGTTCATTTCAGCGGATTGTGCCAAAGATGCAGCACGGCATAGCTGCGCCACGGCCGCCAGCGCTCCGCCATGCGATCGGCCTCCTTCGCGGTCACGCCGCCCAGGTTGTTCATGACCCCGATATCCCCGGTCGGGAATGCGTCCGGCCAGCGCAGGGCCCGCATGGCAATGTAATTGGCCGTCCAGGGCCCGATACCCGGCAAATCGTCGAGTTTTTGAATGGCGGTCGCGGGGTCCACGCCCGGCTCCAGCCGCAGGTCGCCAGAGGCAAAAGCGGCAGCAAGCGACAGGATGCTTTTCGCCCGTGCGCCATTGATGCCGAGCGCGGCGATGTCCTCGACCGTGAATTTCGCCATTTCTTCCGGCCGCGGCGCAATATGCGTCAGGCCTTCGATCGGCGTCGCAATCGGCTCCCCGAACCGCTCCATGAACCGCCCGCCGAGCGTGGTCGCCGCCTTCACGGTCACCTGCTGGCCGAGGATCGCGCGGATGCCAAGCTCGAAGACATCGAAGGCGCCCGGCACGCGCTGGCCGGGGTTCCGCCGCACCATCTTGCCCAGCACCTCGTCCGCATCGAAATGCGCCGCGATCAGGTCGGGCCGGGCGTCGAGGTCGAAAAGGTTGCGCACGCGCCCCAGCAAGGCGGGCAGCACCGGCAGCAGCGTGTCTGGAAACTCGACGCGCAGCGCATTCCGCGCCGGCGCATGCGTGACCCGCAGCCAGCCCTTCTGCCCGGCAATCTGCACGGTGCGGGAATAGAATGTCTCGTCGGCATATTCCGCGCCCTTCAGCGCGCGGTGGCGCAGGAACGCAAGGATGCCGGCCCAGTCATAGGGCGGGCGGTAGCCGAGATAAAGCGCCGTGCCGCCCTCCGCCGCCGCCATGCCCTCCTGCGCCTTGCGCCGCAATTGCCGCGGCGGCATCCGGTAATGCCTGGCAAAAGCGTCGTTGAAACGCCGCAGGCTGCGAAAGCCGCTTGCGAAGGCAATATCCGTCACAGGCATCGCCGTATCCGTCAGGAGTTGTTTTGCCAGCAGCAACCGGCGGGAGAGCAGCAGCCGCGCGGGGGAAACACCCATTTCCTTCTGCACGATGCGGCGGATCTGGCGGGTGCTGAGCTCGAACTGCGCAGCGATTTCCTCCAGCCCCATATTTTCGTCGAAGCGCGCCGCAATCAGCCGCGCGATGCGCGCGCTGTCATCGACAGGCGCATAACCGGGGGCGAGCTCCGGCCGGCAGCGCAGGCAGGGGCGAAAGCCCGCCGCCTCCGCCGCTTGTGCATTGTCAAAGAACCGGCAGTTCTCCGCCTTCGGGGTTTTGGCAGGGCAGATGGGCCTGCAATAGATTCCGGTCGACGCCACGCCGACGAAAAACACCCCGTCGAAACGCGGGTCGCGTGCGGACAAGGCTTTATAATAAGGAGCGGGAGCGGGCATGCGGCATCATATAGAACCGCCCCCAAGCAAAACCAGCCATATCCGGACATGGAGGCGAGAGTGGGGTTTATGAACAGGTGTTCCGTACCGCCTTGATAAATTTAGCTAAAAAAGACGGGAAGGGTTTTTCCGCTTCATACGTTATAAGTATGTCGTTTATTTCCCAAAGGGGTCCCCATATGAAAACCAAGCATACACTGGCCGCCGCCTTCGCGCTGCTGCTCTCGACTACTGCCCTCCAGACGGAGGCGCGCGTGATGATAGCGCAGGCCGATACCGGAGCCGCCGCCGAAGAACAGACTCCGAAGCAGACCAAGGCGGAGCAACGCGCCGCCGCCCAGGCACAGCGCAACGCCGAGCGTGATGCCGCCCGCGCAGCCAACCAGCAGCGCCAGGAACAGGAACAAGGCCAGGCGAAAGCCGCGCAGGACGCGCGCCAGCAGCAGCGCGAAGCCCAGCAACAGCAGGCGGAACAAGAACGTGCCGCCCGCCAGGCGGAAGCGCAGGAACAAGCGGCGCAGAACCGCGCCGCGAATGAGCAGCGCGCAGCCGAAGCCCGTCAGCGCGCGGAGGAAGCCGAAGCTGCGACAAAGCGCGAACAGGCGGAGCGTGCTGCTGCGAACGAAGCGGCCAAGCAGGAACGTGCCGCCGAGATGGAGGCTCGCCAGAAATCAGCCGAAGAACGCGCCGCCGCCAACCGCGCTGAAAACCAGCAGCGTGCCGAGGAAGCGCGTCGCAAGGCCGAGGCTGCTAAGGCGGAAACCGAACGCGAACAGGCAGAACGCGCTGCGGCCAATGATGCAGCAAAAGCAAAACGAGCTGCCGGGATAGAAGCCCGCCAGACCGAGGCGGAACAAAAGGCCGCTGCGGCGCGCGCCAAGCGCGAAGCTGAGGAGGCGGCTGCGGTAAAAGCACAGAAAGAGCGCCGGGCAGACCGCTTGGAGGACCGTGCGGAAACCATTGCCGAGCGCGATGCGCAGCGCCAGCAAAACGAAGACCTGCGCGCCGCGGAACGCGCCGAGGCGAAAGCCCGCGCGGCCGAGCTCGCCAATGACAAGGAAGCCCGTCAGCGGCTTGCCAATGAGCGCCGCGAGGCCGAACGCCAGCATGCCGAGGAGCGTCGCGCCCAGCAGATGGCGGAAAGAAACCGCCTGAGCCGCGAAAAGCAGCGCGCGCTGATCGAAATGGAACGCCGCCGCGCCGAGGAATATCGCCAGCGCCTCGCACAGCAGGAGCGCCAGCAGCAGGCCCAGCTGGAGGCATTGCGCCGCCAGAACCGCCTGACCGGCTACCGTCTGGAGCGCGACTACCTGAACCGGCTGCGCGCGCAGCAGGCGCAGTATAATACGCGGTATGACTATTATTCCGACCCGTACTACTACACCGCGCCCAGCTACCGCTACATGCGCAACGGCAATTACTACAACACTAACTACTACGGCGCGAAGGTGCTGAAGCAGGCCGTCAGCTATGGCTATAACGAAGGCTTCCGCGCCGGCCGCGCCGATCGCATGGACCGCTGGGGCTATGACTACAAAGGCGCCTTCGGCTATCGCGACGCCAACTTCGGCTACAGTGGCCGGTATGTGAACCAGTCGGAATACAACTACTACTTCCGCCAGGGCTTCCAGAAAGGCTATCGCGACGGCTACTACAACCGCTACCAGTATGGCCGTTACGACGATACGTCAGGCAACTACAACATCTGGACGAGCGTCCTCACGCAGATCCTCGGGTTGCAGTCCTACTAAGCCCAAGCCGCGCCGCTACGCGCCATATCCCGGCGCGTGGCGGCGGCTGCCGGCCCAGAGCATGATGCCAAGCGACAGCAGACTCAGGGTCAGAAACCCGGTCGCAATCGGCACCAGCGTCCCGTTATAAAGCTGGCCGATATACGACCCCAAAGTCATTGAAATCAGCGAAGACGACGCCCCGATCACGGCCGAGGCCATGCCGGCGATATGCCCCATCGGCTCCATCGCAAGCGCGTTCAGGTTGCCGAAGACAAGCCCGAAGCAGAAGAACAGCACGGCGGCATAGGCGACAAACATCGGCAGCGTGACATCCCCCAGCGACAGGTTCACCGCCAGGAATATCGCCGAGGCGACGATGATGCCGATAAAGCTGCGCAGACAGATATGCCGCATGCCCAGCCGCTCGACGATGCGCGAATTAAGCATCGAGGCCACGCCCAGCACCAGCGCAAGCCCGCCGAAATAAACGGTGAACAGCCCGCCCGTGTGGAATTTTTCGACGAAGATCTGCTGGGATGAATTGAGGTAGCCGATAAAGCTGCCGAAGGTGATGCCCATGCAGATCGTGTAGCAGAGCGCGACATGGTTGCCGAGCACCTCACGCAGCCCATGGCCGAAGGAGGCGAGCGTCATGGGGACGCGGCGCGCGGGCGGCAGCGTTTCCTCGAGCCGCAGGAACGTCCAGACGCCGATTACGAGGGCATAGAGCACATACATCAGGAAAATCGCGCGCCAGTGCGCGAAGGCCATGATCGCCTGGCCGAGCGTCGGCGCGATCGCCGGCACCATGATGAAGATCATCATCACGATCGACATCACCCTTGCCATATCGCGGCCGGCATATTTGTCGCGCACGATGGAGACGGTCGAGACGTAAGGTCCCGCAACCGCCAGCCCCTGCACGAGGCGCCCCGCGATCAGCCATTCGAAGCTCGGCGCAAGATAGCAGGCGAGGCTGCCGACGAAGTACAGGAGGATGCTGGCATAGAGCACCGGCTTGCGCCCGATCGCATCCGACAAGGGTCCGCAGACCAACTGACCCGCGCCCATCCCGATGAAAATGCAGCCGATCACATATTGAGCATGGTTGCGGTCGGCAAGCGCGAAATCCGACGCGACGAGGCCGAGCGCCGGCAGCATGGCATCGATCGAAATGGCGACGATCGACATCAGCAGCGCCATGAGCACTGCGAATTCCTTGAAGCTGACTTCTTTTTTCGACATGAGTGGGCTTTCGCTGGAAGGGGCCGTCGCAACGGCTGGGGTCGCTTGTGTGCGCGAGGGGCGAAAGTAGGCGAGTCCGGCGGCAAATTCAATGAAAGACGCGAAGAGGTGGGGGAGGGTTGTGAGGAAGTGTCTGATCTTGCGTATTTTAAAGCTTCCTGTTTTTTCTTTAAACACCCTGACCGTGCCGGTCATTTCTGCTCCTTCATCATGAAACGCCAGCTTTTACGTTACACCAATCCCGGCAGAAATGCAAGTAATATTTTGCGATAAAAGCAAATAGCTGATCCCGCTCTGTTATCGGTTTTTCAATGTTGACTTATACTCGTCTCGCGTATAATTATGCTCTATCAGAGAATAAACGACCGCCTCTGATTCCCTGAGGGGAGGATATATTTGACATAATTCCGCGCTGCCTCTAGGCTAGTTGCACCCAAACCAGAAAGACCGCAATGCGCTCGACCGCTGCCTCATCCATTGCTCCCGCCCAACCGCAAGTTTTTGACGCGCGCGGCGACCTGACAGCGGCGGCGGCGGACATCGAGGCCCAATTCGCTGAAACAGGGGCGGTGCGTGTAACTGGTACCGGTATCCGCGCGATAAACGAACTGCTGCCCTTTCTGCCGTCGCTCGGCTTCGGGCCGGAGGAGCAGTTTTCCGGCGGGGGGCGCACGGCAGCCGGCTGGCAGGAAAAATGGGTCGTGCCCGGTTTCCGCCGCCTCGATTTTGACCCGCTGCATCTCTACCTGCTGCCGAATGGCGAAATCCAT
>DASPMW010000125.1:0-29731 GCA_035626855.1 Patescibacteria group bacterium | reverse complement strand
TTGGCGCGGGCGGCGAGCATGAAGGCCTGGCCGGCGCGCGGGCCGGGGCCCCAGCTGACATGGCGTTTGACACTGTCGAGCGGCGACTGCTCGGGGCGGCCCGCCTGCACGAGTTTCAGAATCCCATCGACCACTTTCTGTCCGATCGGCAGCTGGCGCACGATTGCCTGCGCCGCGACGATATCGGCAGCGGTGAACACGGGCGTCGCCTTCTCCTGCGTCAGTCCGGTCGTCGCCAGAATCATTTTGCGCTCTTCCAGGATGCTCGGATAGCCGATATTCACCTGCAGCATAAAGCGGTCCAGTTGCGCTTCGGGCAGCGGATAGGTGCCTTCCTGCTCCAGCGGGTTCTGCGTCGCCATCACATGGAACGGGCGCGGCAGGTCATAGGTCGTGCCGCCGACCGATACCTGATATTCCTGCATCGCCTGCAGCAGCGCCGACTGCGTGCGCGGGCTCGCGCGGTTGATTTCGTCCGCCATCAAAAGCTGGCAGAAAATCGGGCCGCGAATGAACTTGAAGGATTTCTCCGCATCGGTGCCCGACAAAATCTCGGAGCCGAGAATATCCGCCGGCATCAGGTCGGGCGTGCACTGCACGCGCTTGGCATCAAGCCCCAGCACCGTCCCGAGCGTCTCAACCAGTTTCGTCTTGCCGAGCCCCGGCAGACCCATGATGAGGAAATGTCCGCCCGACAAAATCGCCGCCATGCAGAGCGTCACCACGTTTTCCTGGCCGATGATCACCTTGTGCACGCTTTCCTTCGCGTCCTTCAGCTGGCGCGCGAGCGTGCCGACCTTGCGCTCGAGGTCCGAGGAAATCGCTTCATTCGTGCTGGGGGCGGCGTTGGTGACGTTGCTCATGATGCTCTCACTTTGCTTTGAAAAATCGTGTCGTTAACAGGGTAGCAGTACCAAGCGCGAAAGCAAGCAGAATGCCTTCCGGCAGCCCTGCCTGGCCCGCGCGAAATGCCGGAATCGCGCCCGCAATCGCGAGCGCAAAAGACACCAGCGATAGCGCGGTGAAAACGGCGATCAGGTTTCCCGTCCGTCTTGACTGCAGCGCGGCGAGGCGGTGCGCGGTGCGATCGCATGCCTTTTCCATGCGCGCCGCCTTCTGGTCGAGCGCGCGGAACAGGTCGCCCATGATCCAGGTCATGCGCAGCTGGTCCCATAGCGCGATCGATTGCGGGTCGAGCTGGTTGTCGTAGTCGTCATAGACCGATTTCAGGAAACCCGTGCGCGCCAGCGCCTCCGCCATGTCGTTCAATTCCCGCTCGAGCGTCTCGGCCGTTTCCACGCGGCGCAGCGCGTTTTCATTGCCGAGGTAAAACAGGTCGCGGTCGGCATCCTGCAGCGCCGCGTAAAACACGTTCTTCGCGCGCACCAGGCTGCGCAGCCGCGCGGTTTCGTTCTCCGGCAGGTTCGCCATATAGACGACGCAGGAATTGCCAAAGCCCGGGTAGAAGGCGATCCCGGGATGCGAGGACCCGTCCTTCACCTCCGCCGATCTCGCGCCATAGGCCAGCACGCGGCAGCTTTCTTTCCGCGCAGCGAATTCCTCCGGCGTCCGGCAGGGGATCGAGAACACGCGGTGCACCCAGAACAGCTCGCCGATATGCTGGCGCAGCACGGTCGCCTGCCAGCTGCCGTCGCCGGGATCGGCCGGCAGGTGATAGTTTTTCAGCAGGTATTGGTCCGGCACGGTCTTCGCGACCTTGACCATCGTGCTCTGGAACAGCTCGGAGAAATCGGGAAGCGCTGACGAAATGCGCTCGGCCGCCGCGCGGTATTCGGCAAGCGTCAAGTCCCGCGCCGCCACCACATGCCCGCGCAACTGGCAGGACGCATAGCCGTAATCGTAAATGAAGATCGCGATTTTATCGATGCGGAACGTCGCGCCCGCGACCGGATGCGCCTTGTCATGCGGCGGCGTGATCTCGGCAGGCAGGTGGAATTCAGCCAAAATTTCGTCGAGGTCGTCATCCTCGAAACTGCGCGCGATCAGGTAGCGGGGAATGATCGTTTCGCCTTGGAAGTTATCGACGTCGAAGGCGAGATGGCTGCGCCTTGCATGGTTGGCGGGGCATTCCCACAAGCCGAGGTAAAGATCGTCGAGCGTTTTTGCGAGCGTCAGCTGGAAGTCGCGATAGCCCGCCTTCAGGAGCGCCTGTGAATCGAGCACGATGCCCGAGCGCATGGGGCCGCTGTAATACATCTCCATCTCGTCGCCGCCCGACAGGAAAACCGACACGGAAAACCCCCTACTGGCGCGGGATGCGCCAGACTTCTATAATAGGCAGCAAGGTGTTGAAAAAAGATGAAAAAGCGAGCAGAAGACGCGGCCGAACATTACGACATCAAAATCCTGCGCAACGGCACCTGGCTGTATGGCGGGACGCCAATTAATAGACATAATCTTGTAAAACTCTTCGCCTCCGTGCTACACAAGGATGCCGAAGGGCGCTTCTGGCTGATCACCCCTGCCGAACGCGGGCTGATCGAGGTGGAGGATGCGCCTTTCACCGCTGTCGAGCTTGCGGTAGATTCGCCCGGCACGCCCGCCCAGACCTTGCGCTTTCGCACCAATCTCGATGCCTGGGTGACGGCGGGGCCGCAGCATCCGATCCGGGTCGTCTTCGGTGAAAGGGGCGAACCTGCGCCCTATCTTATGGTGCGCGACGGGCTTGAGGCGCGGATATCGCGCGCGGTCTATTACCAGCTCGCCGAACTGGCGGTGGAACAGGCCGACCGGCCGGGCCGCTACGGCGTTTACAGCGGCGGCGAATTTTTTGCGATAGGACAGATTTAAAGACAGCAATGACCAGCCTGAAAGACATCGAAGACGCGCTCCTGAACTACCAGCCGGCGGCGGGCCGCAACGGCGACGGCGCGCTCAATCCCGGCATGGCGATGAAGCCGCCGACGCGCGATGCCGCCGTGCTGATCCTCCTCATCGAGCGGCCCGAAGGCGTCACCATCCTTTTCACCGAACGCACCCATACCCTGAACGCCCATGCGGGGCAGGTCAGCTTCCCGGGCGGCGGGGTCGAGGCGCATGACAAGGACGCGAATGAAACCGCGCTGCGCGAAGCGGCGGAGGAAATCGGCCTCGACGTGAACAACGCCCGCGTCATCGGCCAGCTCGATGAATACGTAACGCGCACGGGATTTCGCGTCACGCCGATCGTCGCCGTGTTGAAGGCGGAACAGTCCTGGGTGCCGAGCCCGGACGAAGTCGCCCGCATTTTCGAAGTGCCGGTCGACGATATTTTCCGCGAACTGAAGGAAGAAAGCCTGACGTTTGAGGGCGGGGAGCGCCGCTTCTACGGCATGAAATGGGACGACATGCATATCTGGGGCGCGACCGCCGGCATGCTGCGCAACTTCGCCGATGTCGTGAACCACCCGCCCGCCGCAAACGATGCCGCAAACGATACCATTGGGCCCAAAGCCGAGCGCAGGACGGGCACGAACAACAAGCCCCCCGCGGGCCAGAAAAACTGACATGACCGTCTATAACGGCAAGCTCGCGCGCAAGGCCTGGATGGTCGCCGATGAAACGGTCAGGGTCATGCAGGCGCTGATGGCGACCGGGGTTGAGGCGCGGTTTGTCGGCGGCTGCGTGCGCAACGCGCTCGTCAACCGCGACGTGCTCGATATCGATATCGCAACGCCGCTGCTGCCCGAGGCGGTGATCGAGCATTTGCAGGCGGCCGATATCAAATACGTCCCGACCGGCCTCAGCCATGGCACGGTCACCGCGATCGTGGATGGCAAGACGTTCGAAATCACCACGCTGCGCGTCGATGTCGACACGGATGGCCGCCATGCAGAGGTCGCCTTCACCAATAGCTGGGAAGAAGACGCGGCGCGCCGCGATTTCACGATCAACGCGATGTCCGCCAATCTCGAAGGCGATGTCTTCGACCCCTTCACGGGGATCGAAGACCTGCGCAAGGGCCGCGTGATTTTCGTCGGCTATCCCGAACAGCGGATCGAGGAAGATGTTTTGCGCATCCTGCGCTTCTTCCGCTTCTTCGCGCATTTCGGGCAGGGCCGGCCCGATGCCGCCGCGCTCGTCGCCTGCGCGAAACTGTCGACCCGCCTGCCGCGCCTCTCGCCCGAGCGCATCCGGACCGAGGCCCTGAAAATTCTTGAATCCGACCGCTGCGCGTTGACCTGGGAGGTCATGGAGAATACCGGCGTCGTCGCCAATTTCCTGCCCGAGGCGACGGGCATTTCGGCGCTGAAAAAACTGCTCGCGCTGGAACAGGACCATCACAGCCATGCCTTCGTGCTGCGCCGACTCGCGGCGCTGCTGGAGGTCGACGGCGCCGAGAGCCTGATGAAGGTCACGCGCGCCTTGCGCCTCTCCAACGACCAGGCGCGCGCGCTGATGACGCTGGTGCGCCCGGCCGATGCCGTCAGCACGCATATGACCGACGCCGCCATGCGCCAACTCGTCTACCGCCACGGCAACGACATGGCCCGCAGCCTGCTGCTGCTCGCCGCCGCCAAGGCAGGGGAGGAGGGCGAGGGCAATCTCGACGCCCTCTACGATCTCGCCACGGCCTTCCGCCCGCCGCGTTTCCCGCTGCAGGGCGATGATGTGCTGGGCCTGGGCATCCAAGCCGGTCCCGAAGTCGGCCGCATCCTCTCCGAAATGGAAAGCTGGTGGCTGGCCGAAGATTTCCGCCCTGGCCGCACCGAAGCGCTGGCAAAGCTGCGCGCCCGCGCGGGCGACGCGCTGCAGGCCTGAGATCACCCAGCCGAGCAGGCGCAAAAAAACCGCGACAAGCGCGGTTGGGTGGGCTTTTCCCTGGTTTGCCGGGGTTTTCCGCCGGCTGTTTCTTTTTTCTGGTCTGGTCTCTCCTGCAATTTTCATTCTACCAGCCTAGCACAGTATTGCGTTTAAAGCAAGCAAATTGTGCAAATACCGGATAAAGCCGTTGTTTTCCGTATTGACATTCCATAATCTAAACGGCTATGGTGCCCCACCGGAACATTCCGTCCGGCCGCAGATTCGAGGGAGCACCCGCCTATGTCCGAACCAACCACCACCGCCGACGCCAACGTCATCCTGCTCGCCCCGAATGCCGAGGACAAAGCCTGGGCCGAAAACACCGGCCGCAAAGTGAAAGGGACCTGGCGCGAAGCACGCGCCAACGCCTTCCTCGCCAATGAACTGGCGACAGCGATCGAGGACAAGAAATTCTGGCGCGTGAATCATCTGCTGACCACGCCCTTCGCCGCCGGATTTTTCGGCAAGACGGTTACCGCGAAAACCTTCGGCAATTTCGCCGAGGTATCGGAGCGCGCTTCACGCGACCTCGATAACGATTACTGGAGCTACCGCGAGCCCTCGAAGCTCCTCGCCCAGAAATATCCGGCGCTCGCCAAAAATTATCGCAGCAATGCCGTCGGCTTGATCCTCGCCCAGGGCGCGGCGGAAGGCGTGCAGATCCTCGTGAACAGCGGCGTCGCCTCGGTGCAGACGCTGGCGCGGGACGCGGTTTATTCCAACAACACCGCCGCGCTCCAGCTTCTGGAGCGGCAGGCGCCCGGTGTCTCGCGCGAGACAGTCACGATCCGCCCCGTCTATTACGACGAGCAGGTTTCGCTGCTCTCCTATGCCGCGATGCAGCCGCAGTCGCCGGCTGCTTTTGACTGGGTGCTCGCCCGCAACCCCGAAGGCGCGACGCTCAACCTGCTTTACACGGCCATCAACAGCGGCAACGAAGCGGCGGCGCTGAAAATTCTCGATGCCGGCGTTTCCCCCGCCGACACCAACAAATGGTCGCCGCTCGACCTCGCCGTGCAGGCGGGCATGGCGAAGCTCGTGACCGCGATCCTCGACCGCAACACCGACCCCGCCTTCCGCGACACGGTGGGCGGCACGCTGCTGGTGCATGCCGTTTCCTCGCGCTGGCATACCGGCTGGGATGCGCGGACGGCGGTTGTCGATGCGATCCTCGAAAAGCTCCCCGTCGCGCTCGAGGAGCTCGACAAGGCGATCGGGCATGTGCCGACGGACAGCGTCGCCTACAAGCGTATCAAGGCGCGCATCGTGGCCCAGGACGGCGGCGCCGCCAATGCCTGGCGCCTGATGGGCCCGCAGCAGGTCGGCACCGTCAGCTTCGACCGCGACAACAACCTGCAGCTTTCCGAAGTCTTCAATTTCGCGACGTCGCAGCGCCTCGTCCTTTCGCGCAACCTAAAAACGGGCGCGGACCAGCTCTTGTCGAGCGAAGGCTTCGATGCGCTGACGGACAAAAAAGGCATGGAAGGCGCGAAGCAATTCCTCGAGAGCCGCACGAAAAAGCCGGCAGCGCCCGTGGTCAAGGCGGGGTAAGGGGATCAGTTCGTGCCGAGCAGGCGCGGCTGTTTGGTGATATAGCGTGCGAGCGTATCGGTCACCACCTGCGGCTGGAACGGCTTGGGGATGAAATCATCCATGCCGGCGTCGAGGCAGAGCTGCTTGTCCTTTTCCCGCACATGGGCGGTCATCGCGACGATCGGCACGGGCGTCAGCCCCTCGCGCGCCTCGAAATCGCGGATCAGGCGCGTGCTTTCAAACCCGTCCATGCCGGGCATCTGCACATCCATCAGCACCACGTCGTACAGGCAGCGCTCGAATTCGCGCAAGGCCTCGAGCCCGTTGCGGGCGATGTCGTAATCGTAGCCGAGCCGGTCGAGGAAGGCCGTCGCGACCAGCACGTTCGGCTCGTAATCCTCGACGATCAGCACGTTCTTGCGCGGGCGCTCGCGCGGTTCGGTGGCCGCAAGGCTGAGCCCCGCCTGCTCGAGCGGCACCTCGACCGTGAAAGTGGAGCCGAGGCCGGGGCGGGAGAGCACTGAAATCGTGCCGCCCATCGCATGCACGATCGCGCGGCAGATGGAAAGGCCAAGGCCCGAGCCGCCCTGCTGGCGCGACATCGAGACGTCGACCTGCGAGAATTTTTCGAAAATGCTGTCGAGCTTGTCGGCCGGGATGCCGATGCCGGTATCGACCACCGAAAGCTCGACAAGGCCCGGCGGTTTCTGGCGCAGCTTGAGCGTCACGCCGCCTTTTTCAGTGAACTTGACCGCGTTCGCCAGCAAATTGGTCAGCACCTGCTGCATCCGCAACGCGTCGCCGGTGAAATTGTCGCCGAAGCCGGGCGCATACTGCACGTCGAGGCGAAGCCCCTTCTTGCGCGCCGCCACCTCCATCTGCGCGGTGACGCGGCTGACGATCTGGCGCAGCGAAAAGTCGCTGTCGTCGAGCTCGATCTCGTCCGATTCCATCTTGGCGAAATCGAGCAGGCTGTTGATGAGGGCGAGCAGCCCGTCGGCGCTCTGCTGCAGCGTGTCGACATATTTGCGCTCGCGCTCGTTCAGCGTGTCGGACATGCCGAGCAGCTGGGTGAGGCCGATCACGGCGTTCATCGGCGTGCGCAGCTCGTGGCTGATATTGGCGAGGAAGTCGTCCTTGCGGCGGTTGCTTTCGCGCAGCTCGTTCTCGATGCGCTTTTGCTCGGCGATGTTGCGCGCGATCTTGGACGCGCCGATGACGGTGCCCGTGCGGTCCCGGATCGGTGAAATCGTCGCCGAAATTTCGATCAGGCCGCCGTCCTTGCGCCGGCGGATCGTCTCGAAATGCTCGATGCGCTCCCCGTTCTGGATTTTCTTGAGGATCACATATTCCTCGTCCAGCCGGTCCTTGGGGATGATCGTCGTGATCGAATTGCCGACCATCTCCGCTTCCGTCCAGCCGAAGATCCGCTCCGCCGCAGGGTTCCACGACGTGACGATGCCGTCGAGATTCTTCGACACGATCGCGTCGTCGGACGAGCTGATGATGGCGCCGAGATGGGCGCTGACGCGCTCCGCGATGCGCGCCTGGGTGATGTCGCGGGCGATCTTGGACGCGCCGATGATGTCGCCGTCCGCATTGCGGATGGGGGAGACCGTGACCGAAATATCGATCAGCCGCCCGTCCTTGTGGCGGCGCACGGTCTCGAAATGGTCGACGCGCTGGCCGGACTTGACCTTGCCGATGATGATGAATTCCTCGTCCTCGCGCTCGGGCGGGATGATGAGGCTGATATGCTTGCCGATGGCCTCTTCCGGCTGATAGCCGAAGATTCGGGTCGCCGAGGGATTCCACGACGTGATAATTCCCTCGAGTGTTTTACCGATAATCGCATCGTCGGATGATTCGACAATGGCGGCGAGATAGCCCGCGACTTCTTTCATTTGGCCCTTGTGCCGGCGGTGCTTTTACCGCCGAAGATTGGATAACGCACACCCAAACGTTTTAGTTCCAAATCAATTCTTTTGTCATTCCAGGCACTTGCCAGCCGGCTCTACATGCCGCCCGGCTTCGGCGCGCCGGTTTTACGGGTGGGCGCGGCGTTGACGACCGCGGCCGGCGCCTTTTCGGCGGGTTGCATGAATTTGCTGGGTGCTTCGGCGGCCGGCGGCGGCGCGGCGGCTGCGTTGAAGGCCACGCGCCGGTTCGTTTCCTGCTGCAGCTCCATGAACTTGTCGTTGGCGACCGCGCGGCCGGCATTCGAGGCATAGCCCTCCGTCCCGACGATCTGGTCGAGGAAGAACTTGCGGTTCTTGTCGGTCGTGAAGTCGAGGTCGAGGCCCATGAACTTGCGGCCTTCCGCCGTCAGTGCCGTGCTCATCGCCATGCTCGAGGTCATGCCCGCGCCCGAAGAGGCGTAAAGATCGGCGTCCGACAGCATGGCCGCCATCTGGATCAGCTTGCCGTTGCCCTCCAGGCCTTTCAGCTCGTCAAAATAAAGCGGCTTGATGGCGTCGGGCGCGACGCCCATCTTTTTCTTGCCCTCCGCATCCGCATCGCGAATTCCCTCCAGCGTCGCGGGCGCGCCCTCGCGGTCGCCCTTGGCGAGCGACTTCAGCACGGCATGCGGGCCGTTGGGGGAGGTCGTCATGAGGATCGTGTGGACATCGGCGATCTGCCGTGCGCTCAGCCCCGCTTCCTTCAGCAGCGGCTCGATCGCGGCGAAGGATTTTTTCTCGTTGAACAGCGGATCTTCCTTCGGGTTGCTCTTGCCCGCATGGTCGATGTCGTGGCCGATCGCGGTAATGAAGGTGAGCGCCTTTTCCTCTTTCGTGAGCGGCACGCCGCGCGGGTCGCCGGCTGCGACGAAGGCGTCGTTCTTCTCGAGGAAATTCGCCGTCATCGCGGCAACGTCGGTGTAATGGAATTTATTGTGGTAGTCGGGCGTGACCGCCATTTCCACTTCGGCGCGGGCGGCGACCAGCATCATCGCCTTGTATTCGGGCGAGCCGGCGTCGAGGCCCAGCTTTTCCGCGTGATGCGCCGCAAGCGCGGGCAGGGAGGGGCGGCCGGTCGAGCGGTATTCCTCCACATGCAGCTGCGTGAATTTCGCCGCGGTGTCGAAGGCGTCGCTGCCGGTATGGAAGAACACGCCGCCGCGTTCCTCGAATTTCTGGTCGAGCGTGCCGATGTTCTGCAGCGTCTTGTTGAAGGTGTCCGCGCCGCCCAGCTCGGCGATCACGGCGGGGTTGCTCTCGGCCATCTGGCGGATCAGGTCCTGGAGGTTTGCGGGTTCTGTGCTCATGCGCGTGCTCCTGCCGTGCGGGCCTGCAACAGGGTCAGGAAAACCCCCTCCATGCGCTTGACGTCGGTCTGCAGCGAGGGGGTCAGGCTGTTCCAGCGCAGGTGCAGCTCCCCGATATTCTTCATCATGGTGGAGAGGTCGCCGTCGACGGCGCTGCGCTCCAATATTTTTAAATGATCCTCGGGCGTCAGTCTGAATGCTTGGGCCATTTGCGGCGCTCCTTCAAATTATGCTTCGACCTGCTGTTCGCAGGGCCCGGAGGGATGGTTACATAACATTATAGGAAGGGGCGGTTATAAGAGTCTTAACACCGCTTGAAGCGGTTGATAAGGCTGGAAAAGAAAGCCCGCCGGGCGGTTTCTCCGCCGGCGGGCTTTATGGCTGTCGCTGACTTTAATTCTAGCGCTTGGGCGCGGTGATCTTGGCGATGTCCTTGTGCATTTTCGGCACATGCGATTCGACAAAGCCCTTTGCCTGGCCGCCGATGATCTGGCGGTCCTCGTCGGCATAGGAATGATCGCGGCTGAACGAGCTCTGCCAGTAATTCGCGGTCTTGGTGAAGCGGCCATAAATGTTGCCGAGATATACGTTGTCGCCCGTGACGGTTTCGCCCTTTTCCGTGCGGTTCCAGCCATAGGGATCGCGGCCGGACTGCTGCACATGCACCTGCAGGTCGCGCAGCGCTTCCGCCGTTTCGGTGAATTTGCTGCCGGCCTTCTGCGCCGCGGCGACGGCGGCGTTGAGCTGTTCGGGCTGGTCGTAAATGGGGGCCACGGCATTGAAGAATTTGACGAGGCGGTCGATCGGATCGGGCGTGGCATCGACGGCGGCCAGCTTCTGGTCCAGCTCTTTCAGCGTCGGGGCAATGGCGTCGATGGCTTTCTGTGCTTTGAGATTCTCGAACATGTGACCTCCTGAAGGGTATTTACGTAATGTACATAATTTGTTAACTATTTGCAAGATTAATCTTGGTTAAGGCAAGGACCCGTCCTTGGTCTTTCGCAATCGGACAGCGCTGCCTATACTCCTCCCATGCCCCGGTTCCGGGGCGTGAAGGGGAATGATGCTCGCCGCTCTTTTCGCGCCAGTCGCAGGCCTGATGTTCATCGCGCACAAGCTGCTGCACGGCGTGCTTTCGCTGTTCTGCCTGTTCCTGTTTTTCTCGGCCGTCTCGGGCGCGCGCGAATTCGTGCCCGACGGGCTGAACGGGTTGATCGGCATCGTTGGCTGCGCCTGCGCACTCATGGGCAGCCGCATCAACAGGCCGTGGATTTCAGGCAAGCGCCCGAACTACGTCAAGATCATCGCGATGGGCTGGACGCTCTGCTTCATGCTGTACCTGGTCGCCGTCGCGCATCAGAGGGGCGCCGCGATGGTCGCGCTGATCAGCGTTGCCTATATGCTGATCCCGTTCCCGGTCGAGGAGCCGGAGGTGCCGGTGACGAAGAAAGAAGAGCCCGCGCCTAAAAACCCGCCGGAGGCCTAAGGCCACCTCACTTCGGGCGGCATCGACATCAGGATCGCTTCCGTGTTGCCGCCGGTCTTCAGCCCGAACTGCGTGCCGCGGTCATACAGCAGGTTGAATTCGACATAGCGCCCGCGGCGCACCAGCTGGTGCCCGCGCTGCGCTTCAGTCCACGGCTTGTTCATGTGACGGCGCACCAGCTGCGGGTAAATCGACAGGAAAGTTTTGCCGACATCCTGCGTGAAGGCGAAATCGCGCTCCCAGTCGTTTTCAAGATAGTCGTAGAAGATCCCGCCGACGCCGCGCGGCTCGTTGCGGTGCGGCAGGAAGAAATACTCGTCGCACCACTTCTTGAATTTCGGATAGTAAGCGGCGTCATGCGCGTCGCAGGCGGTTTTCAGCGCGGCGTGAAAATCGCGCGTGTCGGCATCGTCCGGCACCATCGGCGTCAGGTCGGCGCCGCCGCCGAACCATGATTTCGAGGTGACGATATGGCGCGTGTTCATATGCACGGCGGGCACAAGCGGGGAGCGCATATGCGCGACGAGGCTGATGCCCGCCGCCCAGAATTCGCCCGTGTCCCCCGCGCCCGGGATATTCTTGCGGAATTCGGACGAAAACGTGCCATGCACGGCCGAGATGTTCACGCCGACCTTTTCAAAGACACGGCCGCGCATGACCGACATCATGCCGCCGCCCGAAAGTTTTCCGTCATTCTGGGGCGAGTCCTTCTTGTCCCAGGGCTTGCGCTCGAATTTCCCCGCGGGCAGGTCGCTATGCGTGCCGGTCAGTTCCGTTTCGATCTTCTCGAATTCCGCGCAGATCCGGTCGCGCAGGGATTCGAACCATGCGGCTGCGCTTTGTTTTCGGTCCTGCGCCCCGGTCGGCTGGCGTTGTGTCTGGCTCATCGCGAATCCCTCGGTAATGGCCGCATTAAGCGCCTTTTCCTGCTATTTTGCAAACCGCGCCTGAAAATTTCCCGATTGGCGCAGCGCCTCGCCCAGCACGATCGCGCAGGCCATCGCGACGTTGAGGGAGCGCGCGCCTGCCGCCATCGGGATCGTGATGCGCGCGTCGCAGGCATTGTGGACGTCATCCGGCACGCCCGCGCTTTCGCGCCCCGCCATCAGGATATCGCCGGGCTCGAATTGGAAATCGAGATAGGACCGGTCCGATTTCGTCGTCAGCAGCACGAGCCGGTTCCGGCGCGCCGCGTTGAACGCCTTCCAGCTTGAATGCCGCGCCATATCGACCTGCCCGATATAATCCATGCCGGCGCGTTTCAGGTTTTTGTCGCTGAGGATAAACCCGCAAGGCTCGATCACGTCGAGCGGCACGGCGAAGCAGGCGCAGAGGCGCATGATCGCGCCGGTGTTCTGCGGGATATCGGGCTCGTACAGCGCAAGGCGCATCGGCGTTTGTCACCTTTCTTGTTTAGTGCCATAGTCGAGGATAACGGAACGGGCCCATGAAATACAGGATGGCATCATACGAGCTCTATGCGCTCGCGGTCGCGGCATTCATCGTCGACCATGTCGGCCTTTACATGTATGACGACAACCTGTGGTTCCGCGTCTTTCGCATGTTCGCGCTCGTCTGGTTCATCCCCGCCGGCTATAACGCGGGCCGCAAGACCGACCTCTGGATGTGGCAATGCGCGATCCTGCTGGCGGTTGCGGGGGCGATCACGGGTTTCGGCGTTTTCCCGCTCTCCGCCGTTGCGACCATCATCTTCACGCGCTATGTGATCGACCCGCTCGCGGAATGGAGCCTCGGCTCGCGCTTTCGCTTCTGGGTTTTGAATATCGGCTTCATCCTCGTCATGAAACAGACCGACGAGATCATGGAATACGGCACCATCGCGCTCATGATCGCCTTGGCGGGCTGGCTCCTGAAAAACCGTGACCGCGCCGCCGGCATCGTCGACCTGCGGCTTTATTTCGGGTTCGTGACAACGATCTTCCTGCTGTTCACGGCGCATACCTTTCCCTTCAACCCCGTCCAGTGGGCGATCGTCGTTTCGACGACGGCGGCGACTGCCGTGCTCATGTATCATTTCCGCGCGCTGCTGCTCGAGACGATCCGCCGCAGGAAAGCCGACGCCGTTTCCCGCGCCTGCCGCTGGATTGGACATAATACGCTGCAGCTCTACACGGCGCAGCTGCTCCTCCTGCAGGGCATGTACTATTTCTGACATTACGTAAATGTGGAGCCCACCTGCGTCCGCGAAATATTCGTTCCCGGTGCTTTTATTTCCCCAGAAAATCAGTAGTATCGGGAAGACGCGCGGCACGGAGTCTCAAGCCTTCGGCGCCGCCCGCGCATATCCAATTTAAACCGCTGTCCCAAAAAAACGGCGGTTCTCCGAAAGTCCTGTAAAAAGGAAGAAAAACAATGGACTCGACCAAAGACGGCGCGAACCGGCGCGAATTCCTGTATCTCACGGCGGGCGCGATGGGCGCGGTCGGCGTGGGCTCCGCGCTCTGGCCCGTGATCGACAGCATGAACCCCGCCGCCGACACGCTCGCGCTTGCCTCGACCGAAATCGACGTGAGCAAGATCGAGGCCGGGCAGACGATCCTCGCCGTCTGGCGCGGCAAGCCCGTCTTCATCCACCGCCGCACGCCGCAGGAAATCCAGGAGATCCGCGCCGAGGACTGGAAGGCGCTGCGCGACCCGCAGTCGGATGACGACCGCGTGCTGAAGGGCCATGATGAATGGCTGGTGCTGGTCGGCGTCTGCACCCATCTCGGCTGCATCCCCATGGGCTCGAAAATGGGCCAGCCGAAGGGCGAATTCGGCGGCTGGTTCTGCCCCTGCCACGGCTCGCACTACGATAAATCCGGCCGCATCCGCAAAGGCCCGGCGCCCCGCAACCTCGCGGTGCCGCCCTACGCCTTCGTCAGCGACCAGCTGATCCGCATCGGCTAAGAACAAGGAAGAACAACATGGCCCATTTCGGCGAAAGCCCCTTCAACAACCCGGTCGTGCGCTGGATCGACAACCGCCTGCCCATCTTCACGATGCTCATCAAGGAATACGGCGTGTTTCCGATGCCGCGCAACGTGAACTATATGTGGAGCTTTGGCGGCATCGCCATGACCATGCTCGGCATCATGATCCTCTCCGGCATCATGATGGCGATGAACTACACGCCCCATACCTCGCTCGCGTTCGATTCAGTCGAACGCACGATGCGCGACGTGAATTTCGGCTGGCTGCTGCGCTACATCCACATGAACGGCGCGTCGTTCTTCTTCATCGCGGTCTATATCCACATCGCCCGCGGGCTGTTCTACGGCTCCTACAAAAAGCCGCGCGAGCTTTTGTGGATGTTCGGCGTTGTCATCCTGCTGCTCATGATGGCGACCGCTTTCATGGGCTATGCGCTGCCCTGGTCGCAGATGTCAGGCTGGGGCGTGACGGTCATCACCTCGATGTTCTCCGCCATTCCGCTGGTCGGCGACGGCCTGGTCACCTGGCTGTGGGGCGGCTTCTCGGTCGATAACCCGACGCTGAACCGTTTCTACGCGCTGCACTTCCTGCTGCCCTTCGTCATCCTGGGCGTCGTGTTCATCCACGTCTGGGCGCTGCACGTGACGGGCTCGAACGGCCCGACCGGCGTCGAGCCGCAATCGCCGGAAGACACCGTCCCCTTCGCGCCCTATGTCTCGACCAAGGACAGCTTTGCGATGGTCGTGTTCCTGACCATCTTCCTCGGCGTGGTGTTTTTCTCCCCGCTCGCGCTGACCGAGGTCGACCACTTCCGCAAGTTCGACCCGATGCAGACCCCTGCGCATATCGTGCCGGAATGGTACTTCCTGCCCTTCTATGCGATCCTGCGCGCCTTCACCGCCGATATCACGATCCCGTTCACGCAGATCGTGCTGCTGCCGGCGAAGCTGCAGGGCGTGCTCGCGATGTTCGGCTCGATCATCCTCCTGCTGTTCCTGCCCTGGCTCGACCGCAGCCCGGTCAAGTCCGGCCGCTTCCGCCCGATCTTCAAATGGTGCATCTGGCTGCTCTTCGTCGACTTCTTCGTGCTGATGTATTCGGGCGCGAAACCGCCGGAAGGCCTGCCGCTGATCCTCGGCCAGATCGGCACGATCTATTATTTCGCGCTGTTCCTCGTGATCCTGCCGATCCTGAGCTTCAAGGAAAAGCCGCTGCCCGTGCCCGCCTCGATCGCCGCCGATCCCGGCTGCTGCAAGCATTAACCGGAGACCAACAACAATGAAAAACATTCTCCCCCTGCTCGCCGCCGCCGTGCTGCTCTGCGCCGCCACCGCAGCGCCTGCCTCGGAAGGCGAAGAACTCAAGCACCAGAAATGGCCGCATCAGGGCGTCTTCGGCACCTATGACAAGGCGGCGCTGCAGCGCGGCTTCCAGGTCTATAAGGAAGTCTGCGCCGCATGCCATTCAATGAAGCTCTTGTCGTACCGCGACCTCCAGCAGCTCGGTTATACGCCCGAGCAGGTGAAGGCTGTCGCCGCCGAGAACACGATCCAGGATGGCCCGAACGACGAGGGCGAGATGTTCGACCGCCCGGCGCGCCCCGCCGACCGCTTCCGCTCCCCCTTCGCGAACGACAAGGCCGCGCGCGCCGCCAACAACGGCGCGCTGCCGCCCGACCTGTCGCTGCTGGTCAAGGCGCGCGAGCATGGCGAGGATTACGTCTTCGCCCTGCTCAACGGCTACGAGGATGCGCCCGCCGATGTGCAGGTGATGCCGGGCCTCAACTACAACAAGGTTTTCCCGGGCCACCAGATCGCGATGGCGAAGCCGCTCAATGACGGGCAGGTCGCCTATGGCGACGGCACCGCGAACACGCTCGACCAGGAAGCGCGCGACGTGGCGCAGTTCCTCGCTTGGGCGGCGGAGCCGCATATGGAGCAGCGCAAGTCGATGGGCATCAAGGTCATGCTGTTCATGTTCGCCTTCTGCGCGATCATGCTGGCCGCCAAGCGCAAGGTCTGGAGCACGATCCACTAACAGGCAAAAAAACCGCGCGACCAAAAGATTGGCGGCGGGTGTGTAACAGCCGGAATATTTCCGGCCCGCGACTTTATTATTCGGAGTAGCCGCCATCGACGCGTCACATATCATATTGCACATCATCGGCGGGGTCTGCCTGCTGCTGTGGGGTGTCGGAATGGTATCGTCGGGCCTGAACAAGGCCTTCGGCACGACGCTGCGCCGCTTTATCTCGAATTCGACCTCCAACCGCTTCAAGGCCTTCGGCGTCGGCATCTTCACCGCGACGCTGCTGCAGTCCTCAACTGCCGCCAGCATGATCGTCTCCTCCTTCGCCGCGCGCAACGTCATCACTATCTCCTCCGCGATCGCGGTGATGCTGGGCGCGGATGTCGGCACCACGCTCGCGGCACAAATCATCTCCTTCGACATCAAGTGGCTGGTGCCGGTGCTGCTGTTTGCCGGCTATGTCACGACCAAGGTCTGGGACGAATCGCATTACAAGCATGTCGGCCGCGCGATGGTCGGCCTTGCGCTCATCTTCATTTCGCTCAGCATCATCCGCGACGTCGCCTCGCCGATCGGGCAGGAAGCGGGGCTGAAGGCGCTGATCGCGCCGCTCTCCTCCCAGCCGATCCTCGCCATCGTCCTCGCCGCGCTGTTCACCTGGCTCGTGCATTCGAGCCTCGGCACGGTGCTTTTGTTCATGTCCTTCGTGCAGGCCGGCATGATCCCCGTCGGCCTCGGCCTCGTGCTCGTCCTCGGCGCCAATATCGGCGGGGCGATCGCGCCGGTCATCATGACGCTGCGCGACATTCCGGCCGGCCGCCGCGTGCCGCTCGGCAACCTCATGATGCGCGGCATGGGCGCGCTTATCTTCCTGCCGTTCATGGGAACGCTGGTTGCGCCGCTGGTGGCCGAAATTGACCCCGACCCCGCGCGCCAGGTCGTCAACTTCCACACGCTGTTCAATATCGTGGTCGCGCTCGGCTTCCTTCCCTTCATCGGCTCGATGACCAAGCTGTCCGAGATCCTGCTGCCCGACCGCGCGCGGGAAGAGGATGAATCGCTGCCGCGCTACCTGGATCCGACGGCCTTCGCGACGCCGCCCGCGGCGCTCGCCTGCGTTGCGCGCGAAACCTTGCGCATTTCCGATATCGTGCAGCGCATGATGCGCGACACGCTGGAAGCCTTCCGCAGCAACAACACGCACCTGGTCCAGGGCATCCGCGACCAAGAAGCGATCGTCGACAGCCTTTACGAGTCGACCAAGAACTACCTCGCGCGCCTGTCGTCCCACCCGCTCGACAAGCACGAGACCAAGCGCTACATGCAGATACTTACCTTCTCGACCAATCTCGAGCATATCGGCGACATCATCGACAAGAACCTCATGGAGATGGCGTCGAAGAAAATCCGCAACCAGGACAATTTCTCGCGCCAGGGCTTCGCGGAAATTTCGGACCTGCACCACCGCGTCATGGACAACATGAACCTCGCGCAGAACGTGTTCATGACCGGCGACGTGAAGATGGCGCGCAAGCTGTTCGAGGAAAAGGTCGTGCTGCGCAACCAGGAGATGATGGCGGCGGAAAGCCACTTCAAGCGCCTCAGCCAGGGCGTCGCTGAAACGATCGCGACCTCGTCGCTGCATCTCGACATCCTGCGCGACCTCCGCCGCATCAATTCCTACGTGTCGCTCATCGCCTACCCGATTCTCGAGGAAGCGAACGAGCTGAAAACGACTCGGCTGCGCACCACAAAACCGCGCGCCAAGAAGCCGCCGGCCGAAAAAAAGCCCAGTTAAGAGCTGTTCGCATCTTGTGTTCTCCGTGCAGTTTCAGGTGCTTAACTCAAAGTTACCCAAGATTTAATCACCGCGCTAACGGCGTTAACTTGTCCTTAACCGAGGCAGGCTATTCTGGAACTAGGAACAAGACTGGTTCCACGGAATTTTGACCTTCATCTGTGCCTCCTCGTGACGTCTTCACCCCGCCCTGTAAAGAGGGCGGTTTTTTTTGTGCGGTGAAAACGTGCTTATCGCGCAGGGGATTTGGTCGCGGCGGGCTGCAAGGATGGACCGTTCTTCTCGGCGACCTTCAGGTGCCACTTGCCAACGCTGCCCTTGAGGACAAAGCTGCCGGTGCGGAAACCGTCCTTGATCAGGTCGTCGCCGACTTTCATTTCGTTATAAACGTTGCCCGGCACTTCCCAATTGAACTCGATCGCATTGCCCGAATTTTTCAGGTGCTTGAACGGGTCGAGCGAAAGGTTCGACTGGTACAGCTGCAGTTTTACCTTATAGGCGGTGGCATCGGCATCAGCGCGCACCGCGGGCTTTCCCTCCACCGTCATTTTCGTGCTGCCGATCGAGCCGTCGATCCAGAAGCTGGCGCTGCGGAATTTATCGACAAGATTGTCGCCCTTGTTCAGGCGGTCATATTGCGCCTTGGACGCGGGCAGCGCGAATTCGACGGCGTTCCATGAATCGCGCGCATGCTCGAACGGGTCGAGCGTGAAATGCGACTGGCGCAGGTCGACGGTGACGTAGTAGGCGGGGGCGGCATTCTGCGTTTGCGCGGCAGTTGCACCGGGCGCCGCCGGTGCTTGCGCGTCGTTGCGGGGCATGTCGCAACCCGCAAGCGCAAGCGCCGCGAACACCAGCGATAACGCGCCTTTGCGCCATTTCGACATTTCAGCCTCCGTTTTTTAAAGCCGGTTTTAACATAACGGCCGCTTCACGGGCTGTCAAATGCCGCTTCACGTGCGGCTGAAATGACAGGGCTTTTCTGGTATCCTTTGCCCATGGGCAATTCCCGCAAAACGATCGTGGCGCTGCATGGCGCAGGCATGACCGGCGCCGTTTTCGGCGGCCTCGCGCCGCACTTGCCCGACCACCATTTCCGCGCGCTCACGCTGCCCGGGCATGATCCGCAATCGAGCACGGATCTCCTCACCAATATCACGTCGATGGCCGCCTGGCTTAAAGAAAAGCTCGCCGGCGGGCCGGGCGATGTGATCCTCGTCGGCCATTCGATGGGCGCGCTGATCGCGCTTGCCGCGGCGGATGCGCCGGAGGTCGCCGGACTTGTGCTGATCGGCGCGGCGGCAAAGATGCCAGTCAACGCCGACTTGCTGAAAATCGCGCGCGAAACGCCGAACGAGGCAATCGGCATGATCGTGAAATGGGGTGTGCATGGGGGACATCCGCAGGTGGGCGCGGTGCGCACGGTATTAAGCGCTGTGATGCACGCCGCCAACCCTGCAGCCGTCGGCGCGGATCTTGCCGTCTGCGACAATTTCGCGGATGGCGCGGCGCTGGCAAGAGCTGTCCGCGTTCCCGCGCTGGTGCTATCGGGCGATAAGGATAAGATGGTGAAGCCGGCTGCAGGCGAACAGCTCGCCGCGCTGATTCCGGATGCGCATCACGTTCTGCTGCCGGAATGCGGGCATACGGCGATGGTCGAGATGCCCATAGATACCGCAACCGCGCTGCGCGACTTCATCGCGGCTAAAATCTCCTGACACTTCAGTCATATACGCCTTAATTTTTTGTCAATTCTCCGGTGATAGAATAGTCGGTGTATCATTGGATATAAGCACTGAACTAGTAGAGAGGAGATACGATATGGCTCAAGCACATCTTCACGCGCTACAGAAAAGACATGCCGCTCTCGAGGAGAAAATCCGGGACGAGCAGATGCATGCATCGCGGAACGAGTTCGATATCCGCCGCCTGAAGGAGCAAAAACTCCATGTAAAAGAGGAAATTGAACGCCTCCGCGCAACCGGCTAGCGAAAACCGGTTCAATAAAAAACGGCGCCGTCACCGGCGCCGTTTTTTATTGTGCAACGATCGGGATCTCAGTGCGTGCCGGTCTCCGGCAGCGCCTGCGCGTCGTCCGCGCCTGCGGTTTCCTCAAGCTCGTCATCATTCGTATCATCGAGGCCGTCTTCATCGCCGTCATCTTCGTCGTCGGTAACGACAGCGGCCGCGGGGGTTGCTGTCTTTTTCTGGAAGGGATTGCCGAAGGTGGTCGGCGTCGCGATGCCGCTCTTCTCGCGCTCGACGCGGCGCTGCGCCTTCTTCACGGCCTTCTCCAGCTCGTCCGCGGTGCAGAGGCCGATGGAAACCGGATCGACCGGCTTCATGCTCGAGCTCTGCGGATGCGTCTTGTTGCGGATCGCATCGACGGTCGGCTTGGTCGAGCCGACGAGCTTCGCGATCTGCACATCCGCCAGCATCGGGAAGGTCTTCAGGAGGTAGGCGACCGCATTCGGCTTCTCCGCGCGCTTGGTGACCGGCGTATAGCGCGGGCCCTTGGAACGCGCGCGGGGCTTCGGCAGGTCGGTGCGCTGCATTTTCAGCTTCGCATTGGTGTTGTTCTCGCAGCGGTCGATTTCTTCCTGCGTCAGCTCGCCGTTCAGGATCGGGCTGGTGCCCATGATGCCGGAATTGACCTCGCCATCCGCGAGCGCCTGGACTTCCAGCGGGTGCAGCCCGCAGAACTCGGCGATCTGGTCGAATGTGAGGGCGGTGTTGTCGACCAGCCAGGCGGCGGTCGCCTTGGGCATCAGGGGATAAGCCATTTTATCGGACTCCTTCGTTCAAAACAGTGCTCCCGGCGCAAGGCAATCTTCAGGCCTGCGCGCCTTTCGGGGGAAAGGCGACGATTGAAAAAGGTTCAATCGTTTTAGGGAAGATGCTTCGGACTATACGGGATGGCTTTGCCGGGAGTCCAGCCAATTATAGCTTGAGCCGCCGCGTAAAGGCGCCCTCGCCGGCGCTTTCCGCGTGGTCATTCGACGGCGCGGCAATGCGCGCCGCCTGCGCAAAGCAATAGGCATTGCTGCCGTAATTGGAGGCCGCATACAGGCCGAGCATCATGTCATCGAGAGAGGGTGCTTTGAAAGAATCATTAAATTGATTGCGTAAAACCATGGGTAAAATTCCCTATACCTGCTGAAAACAGAAACAAAGTTACTATAGCCAAAATGTTCTGTCAAACGAAATAGAGGCAGGTTCCGCTATCGGCGCGGAAGTCAGGCGTTCAGCGCGCCCGGCTTGCGCAGGGCTGTTTTGTCGAGCGTCGGCCCGAGCGCGGGCGGTTTGCCGCCGAGGTCGATAAGCCGCTGACGGAGCGCCTCCAGCGAATCGCCGTCGAGCGCGGAGAAGGGAGTGATGACCGCCCCGCCCTCGCTTGCGCCGGTGCGCGCCGTCATGATGCGCGCCACAAAGTCATACTGGTAGTAGCTCGTCGCCGAGGAGCCGGGGTAGAGCGGATAGGAGACGCCGAGCACGAAGTCGTTGATCTTCCGCCCGTAATTCGTGCTGCTATCGTTGAAGTCGACGTCGAGTGCCATGGCGGTTCCTTTCAAGGCTTGAGCGGGCGCGGCTTGAGGAGGGTTGCGGCCTCGGCGGGAAGCTCGGGCGGCTCCCCGCCCAGCTGCACCAGGCGGTCGCGCGCGGCGACCAGCGTTTCGCGGTCGAGCTGGTTGAAGGGGGTAACGCTCAGCCCGCCTTCGGAATTGCCGGTGCGTGTCAGCAGCACGCGGCTCATGAAGTCATAGGTCATGTAAATGCCGCCGCCACGGCTGCGGTAATAAATGTCGAGCACGAAAGGCGTCGCCTTGGCTGCTTCGGCCTCGCTGGAATTGAAAGCGGCGGTCAGGTCCATCGCGGTTTCCTTCAGGGGTTGAGCCCGCGCGCCTGGCGCGGCAGGGCGGTTGCGGGCTCGGCCGGCAATTCGGGCGGGTTGCCGCCAAGATCGACAAGCCGGTCGCGCAAGGCCACCAGCGTTTCGCGGTCGAACTGCGAAAAGGGCGTGAGATTATAATAGCCGCCAGTGGTGGTATTCATGACAAGGCGCTGCGCGAAATCGTAAAAGACCGTCGTGACGCCGTTGCTGACCGCAAGCACCGCGCTGCGCTGCTTCGACAGGCTCATATCGTTGAAGGAATCCTTGATCGATGCAGCCTCGCTCATACATTCAGTCCTTTTTGCGGGCGGGGCAGGGAGGGCGCCTCCGCCGGGAGTTCTTTCGGCTTTCCGCCCATGTGGACAAGCGCGTCGCGCATATCGACCAGCACTTCGCGGTCGAGCTGCGAAAAGGGCGTAACCTGCGCCCATTTATCGTTGCCGTAGCGATAGGTCGCGGTGACCAGCCGCTGACGGAAATCGTACAGGAAGGAAATGTTCTCGACATTCACCTTCAGCACCTGGTCGTTGACCTTTTCGGGGCTGTGGGTCTGGTTGAATTCCTGGGACAGGGACAAGGTTGCTTCTCCTACGGCTGAAGGCCGCGCTGGGGTTTGTGGAGTGTCGGCGCTTCGGGCGGCAGGTCGCGCGGCTTGCCGCCAAGCTCGACCAGCTTGTCGCGCATATCGACGAGGGTCTCGCGATCGAGCTGCGAAAACGGCGGGGTCGTCACGCCGCCCGTCTGGCTGTAGCGAAAGACCGTGGTCAGCAGCCGCAGCTCGAAATCATAGAAATATTTCTGGTAGTCGTAGGACAGCGCAAGGACGCTGTCGCTGATGCGGCTCGGGCTATGGGATTGGTTAAAACTGGCGGAGAGTGACATATACGTTTCCTATGGGGCGAATTTGCGTTGCGCCTGCGGCAGCTGCGGCGCTTCGGCGGGCAGGGCGGGCGGTTTCCCGCCCAGGGCCACCAGCTTGTCGCGCGCGGCGATCAGCACGTCGCGGTCAAGCTGCGAAAAGGGCGTCGTCGCCAGGTTATAGTCCGATCCCCAGTCGCCGCGCATGATCATCATGCGCGCTGCGAAATCATAGAAGTAATTGATCGACCCGCTCGTCACCTGCAGGATGTTGTCGTTGAATTTCTTGCCGGCGTAGTTGTCGTTGAACGCTTCGCTGAGGGAGGTGTCGGTCATGGCGTCAGCCCCCTTGAGGCCCTCGGCAGTTGCGGGGCCTCCGGCGGCAGTTCGGGTGGCTTGCCGCCCTGGCGCACAAGTTCGTCGCGAAAGCCGACGAGCGAGTCGCGGTCAAGTTGGGCGAAGGGGGTCAGCCGGACCCCGCCGTCTCCATAGCCGTCCGTGCGCAGCGTCATGACGCGCGCCATGAAATCATAGGCCAGCACGGTCGTATAACCGGCGACGTCGTATTTCACCGTCAGAACATAGTCGTTGGCTTTGTCGGCGCGATAGCCGCTGTTGAAGGCATCCGAAAGGCCCATCTTCCTGCTCCTGTTATGCAAAAGGAATAGCAGAACGGGCGGAATATGTCAAAAGTAACGGGACGGACCGCAGAATTGCCGCCTCACTCGCGGAAAAAACGACATTTATGTAAATGCTAGAAGGTCAGGATGACCTTTCCGACGTGATTCCCGGCTTCCAGATGTTCGTGCGCGGCCTGCGCTTCTTCAAAAGGGTACACGCGGTCGATCACCACCTTGATCTTTTTGCGGGCGAGCAGCGGCCAGACGGTTTTCTTCAGGGCACGGGCGATCTCACCCTTCACCGCGACGGGCTGGGGACGCAGCGTCGAGCCGGTTAAAACGAGACGCTTCGACATGATCTGGAACAGGTCGATTTCGACCGTGCGGCCCTTTTGCATGGCGATGCTGACATGCCGGCCATGGGATGCCAGGACCTTCTGGTTGCGGCCGACATAGTCGCCGCCGACCATATCAAGCACGACATCTACGCCGCGATTGCCGGTCAGCTTGTTGATCTCGGCGACGTAATCCAGGCTCTTGTAGTTGATCGCGGCGCTGGCACCGAGTTTTTCGCAGGCCCGGCATTTTTCATCCGTGCCTGCCGTGGCAAACACTTTCGCGCCCAGCGCGCGGGCGACCTGGATCGCCGTCGTGCCGATGCCGGAGGCGCCGCCATGAATCAGAATCGTTTCGCCCTTCTTCAGTTTTCCGCGATCGACAAGGTTGGTCCAAACCGTGAAATGCGTTTCCGCTAGGCCCGCGGCGGCGGTCATATCCATGCCTTTCGGCACCGGCAGGCATTGCGGCGCAGGAACGACGCAGTATTCGGCATAGCTGCCGCCCGCCACGAGCGCGCAGATCTTCGCGCCCTTTTTCAGTCCGGTCACCTTGCGCCCGAGCGCGACGACTTCGCCCGACAGTTCCAGCCCCGGGATATCGGTGATCCCGGCGGGCGGCGGGTAGAGACCTTTTCGCTGCAGCAGATCGGGGCGGTTGACGCCCGCAGCGGCCACCCGCACCAGCACCTCGCCGAGCCCCGGCGCGGGAATCGGCCGCTCCTCGATGATCAGCTTCTGGTCATGGATTGCGGCAGCCCGCATTACCTTGGGAAGGGTGTTGGCGCGTTTCGCCGGTCTTTTGGTCATGGTGTTTTTCCGCTAAACTTCTCGTGGCTTTGCAGGAGCAGTATAATGATTTTCGACGACGAAACCGACCCGAAAACGAAGCGCGCCAGGCCGCGCAATCTCGACAAGCTCTCGGTGCCCGAGCTGCGCGACTATGTGATGCAGCTGAAAGAGGAAATTGCGCGCGTCGAAGCGGATATCGAGAAAAAGGACAAGCACCGCAGCGCCGTCGATGCGCTTTTCAAGAAAAGCTGACGCCGTTTACAGCGCCTTTTCGCGGATCGACCAGCTTTCGATGACCAGCCCGTGGTCTTCGGTGTTCTTCGGCGGGATCCGGCCGACGACGATATCCAGTTCATACTGCCCATCTTCGACCGGCTGCTGCTCGCCCGCCTCGTTGACGAGAAGATAGCTGATCATCAGCGGCGTGCGCACCGCCCAGTGATATGTGCCGTCGGCGGGGCTGTTGTCGATCACAAGCGCATTGCCGTTCATGATGGTCGTGATCGAATATTCCTGGTTGCGCACCTTGTCGATGATGCCTGATTGCGTCGCGAAGGTGGCGAACTGCGCCCAGGCCTTGTCCGTGAAGTAGGGCTTCAGGCGGAACAGCTTGCCGTTCACGTCGTCGTATTTCACGTCGGCGCCCGCGGCCTTCATGCGCTCATAGGCGGTTTTGGACGTGAAGGTCAGCACATCGGTCGCCATCTGGCGCACCCAGGCGATGATTTCTTCCGGCGTGCGGTGCGGGGCGGATAGGTCATTCTGCTCGCCGTTATAGGGCGTCTGGTAGCCCATCCAGTCGGGCTTCGGCTCGTTCGACGGCGGCGGTGCGGGCGGGTCCAGCGGATTGGGGGCGGGGGCCTGCGCCGCGCCCGTGTTTTGCGCCAGCACCGGCTGCGCCACGGCAAGCGCCGCGATCACGGCCAGGATAAAATATTTCATCTGAAAATTCCTTTCCCCAAAGAAAAACGGCCGGTCTCCCGGCCGTTTTTTTAAAATCAGGCCGCCTTGGCCGCGATCGAACGCAGCACATACTGAAGAATGCCGCCGTTTGCGAAATATTCGATTTCATCGAGCGTGTCGATGCGGCACTGGACGGTGATTTCATCCGTCGCGCCGCCGGCGCGGTGGATGACGATCTTCAGGTCCATCCGCGGCTGCAGCCCGATCGCGATGCCGGCGATGTCGAAGGTCTCCTCGCCGGTCAGGTTGAGCGCGGCGCGCGTCATGCCGTCCTTGAACTGCAGCGGAAGAACGCCCATGCCGACCAGGTTCGAGCGGTGAATACGCTCGAAGCTTTCGGCAACGACCGCGCGGATGCCGAGCAGCTTGGTGCCCTTCGCCGCCCAGTCGCGGGAGGAGCCCGTGCCGTATTCCTTGCCGGCGAAGACGATCAGCGGCGTACCTTCCGCGATATATTTCATCGCGGCGTCATAGATCGGCATTTCGGTGTTGGACGGGATATGGCGGGTGAGGCCGCCTTCCTTGCCGCCCAGCATCTCGTTCTTGATGCGGATATTGGCGAAGGTGCCGCGCATCATGATCTCGTGGTTGCCGCGGCGCGCGCCGTAGGAGTTGAAGTCAACCGGGCGCACCTGGTAGCTGACGAGATACGATCCTGCCGGGCTGTCTTTCTTGATCGAACCGGCGGGCGAGATATGGTCGGTCGTGATGGAATCGCCGAACACCGCAAGCGCGCGCGCGCCCTTGATGTCTTTCACTTCCTCCGGCTGCATCGTCATGCCCGCGAAATAGGGCGGGTTCTGCACGTAGGTCGAGGAGGAATTCCACTTATAGGTTTCGCCGCCTTCGGTCTGCACGGCCTGCCATTCGGCGGGGCCGTGGAAGACGTTGGCGTAGCGTTTCTTGAACATTTCCTGCGTCAGCGCCTGCTTCAGCGTGTCGGCGACTTCCTTCTGGCTCGGCCAGACGTCTTTCAGGTAAACGGGGTTGCCGTTCTTGTCGTTGCCGATCGCGTCCTTGCTGATGTCGATCTTGAGGGAGCCGGCAAGCGAGTATGCGACCACCAGCGGCGGGGAGGCAAGATAGTTCGCCTTCACGAAGGCATGGATGCGGCCCTCGAAATTGCGGTTGCCCGACAGCACGCCGGCAACGGTCAGGTCGCCCGCCTTAATCGCTTCCTCGATATGCTCGGGAAGGGGCCCGGAGTTGCCGATGCAGGTCGTGCAGCCATAGCCGACGAGATTGAAGCCAAGCGCGTCGAGCGGCGCCTGCAGCCCTGCGTTTTCAAGATAGTCCGTCACCACCTGCGAGCCGGGCGCGAGCGAGGTTTTCACCCAGGGCTTCACGCTAAGGCCTTTTTCAAGCGCCTTCTTGGCGACAAGACCTGCCGCCAGCATGACGGAAGGGTTTGAGGTATTGGTGCAGCTGGTGATCGCAGCGATTACGACATCGCCGTGGTTGAGGCTGTAATCGACGCCTTTCACCGCAACGGGTTTCTCGGTTTTGTCGCCGAGATCCTTGGCGAGCGATTCCCTGAAGCCTTGCGCGGCGTTGGCGAGCGCGACGCGGTCCTGCGGGCGTTTCGGCCCCGCCATCGACGGTTCGATCGAGGACAAGTCGAGCTCCAGCGTATCGGTGAAGACAGGGTCCGGCGCGTTTGCGTCGCGCCACATGCCTTGCGCCTTCGCATAGGCTTCGACCAGGTTCACGCGGTGCTCGTCGCGGCCCGTGAAGCGCAGGTAGGAAATGGTTTCGGCGTCGATCGGGAAGAAGCCGCAGGTCGCGCCGTATTCGGGCGCCATGTTGGCGATCGTCGCGCGGTCGGCGAGCGACAGGTGGTCGAGCCCGGGGCCGAAGAATTCGACGAATTTATTGACGACGCCTTTTTTGCGCAGCATTTGCGTCACGGTCAAGACGAGGTCGGTCGCGGTCGTGCCTTCCTTCATCGCGCCGGTGAGCTTCATGCCGACGACTTCGGGGATCAGCATTGATACCGGCTGGCCGAGCATCGCGGCCTCGGCCTCGATCCCGCCGACGCCCCAGCCGAGCACGGCGAGTCCATTTACCATGGTGGTATGGCTGTCGGTGCCGACAAGCGTATCAGGATAGGCGACTTGCGCGCCCTTCACGTTTTCATCTTCCTCCACCCAGATCGTCTGGGCGAGGTATTCAAGGTTCACCTGGTGGCAGATGCCGGTGCCGGGCGGCACGACGCGGAAGCGATTGAAAGCTTTCGAGCCCCAGCGCAGGAACACATAGCGCTCGAGATTGCGCTCGAATTCCATCTTCACATTTTCGCCGAAGGCTTCCTTGCTGCCGAAACTGTCGACCATGACCGAATGGTCGATGACGAGGTCAACGTTGGCGAGCGGGTTGATTTTCTGCGGATTGCCGCCGAGCGCCACCATCGCGTCGCGCATGGCGGCAAGGTCGACGACCGCCGGCACGCCCGTGAAGTCCTGCATGAGGACGCGCGCAGGGCGGTAGGCGATTTCGCGGTTGCTGGTGCGGTTGGTCATCCATTCGCCGACAGCCTTGACGTCCTCGACCGTAACGCTCTGGCCGTCCTCGAAGCGCAGCAGGTTTTCCAGCAGCACCTTCATGGAATAGGGGAGGCGCGAAATATCGCCAACCGTGGGGGCGGCGTCGGCGAGGCTGAAGTAATCGTAGTTCCGGCCGTCCACGGTCAGTGTTTTTCTTGTTTTGAGCGTATCGTGTCCAGTTACCGTCACAGCGGAACTCCCTCTATTTTTTCAGTCAGTTACTTTGGTTTGTCATGCGCTTATGCATGGTTTATAGTCCAGACGTTCCAAAGATAATAGGCCAATACGTGACTGCTTCAAACGCCCTTTTAACACTTGATCAGGCGACATGCCGCAGGGGCGGGCGCGTGCTTTTCCAAAATTTGTCGCTGTCGCTGGGCGAAGGCGATGTGATCCATCTCGCGGGGCCAAATGGCGCGGGTAAAACAAGCCTGCTGCGTGTGATCGCGGGCGCGCTGCCTTTCGAAGGTGCGCTCGCCTGGCAGGGCACTCCAATTTCGGAAAATACCCGCGCCTCTCATGCTGCGCGCTTCGCCTATCTGCCCGCGAACGACACCCACCTTAAGGTTCTGGAAACTTCATATGAAAATCTGATGTTCTGGGCGCGGCTTTGGGGCATTGGCGGGGATATTGCGGAAAATTCCTTGAGCGCCCTAGGCCTGCTCGACCTTCGCGACCGCCCCGTACGGTTTCTTTCCGCGGGACAAAAGCGCCGCCTTAGCCTCGCCGCCGTGATCATGAAGGGCAGCTGGCTCTGGCTACTGGACGAGCCGCTGAACGGGCTCGATGCCGAATCCTCGCTCCTGTTTCGCGCAGCGCTGGACCGTCACACTGCGAAAGGCGGGCTCGCGGTCATTGCCAGCCACCTGAATGTCGAGCCGCCCGCAACCGGCACGTTGCGGCGGGTGACGCTGGGGGCGGCATGAAGGCTCTCTGCGCTATCGTTTCGCGTGACTTGCGCCTGTTCGGCGCGCGCGGCTCGGAACTTGCGGCGACGCTGTTTTTCTTCATTACTGTCGCATCTATGTTTCCGTTTGCGCTGGCGCAGGATCCCGCCGCGCTGGCTGCCGCCGCACCCGCCATTATCTGGGTGGGCGGGCTGCTGGCCGCGCTGCTCTCCCTCGACACGATCTACCTGCGGGATGCGGAGGACGGCACGCTCGACCTGTTGCTGATGTCCTCCCTGCCCGCGCCGGTAGCTGTTGCCAAAATGCTCTCGCACTGGCTTCTCTCGGGCCTGCCGCTTGCCGTCACCGCTTTTCCGGTCGCGGTGATGCTCGGCGTTGCGACCGATGATGCGCTGCTGCTCTGCCTTTCGCTGCTGCCAGGCACCATATATATGAGCCTGCTCGGCGGCGCTGGCGCGGCGCTGACGCTCGGCTCCCGCCGCTCGGGTCTGCTGCTGGCCGTCCTTGTGCTGCCGCTCTTCATTCCAATGCTGATTCTGGGGGTCATGGCGGCGGAGGCGAGCCTTGCCGATGCGCCCGTGAAGGCCTATCTTCTGCTGCAAACGGCGCTTGCGCTGGCGGCGCTTCCGCTCGCGCCCGCCGCCGCCGCCGCTTTCTTCAACATGCATCAGAGGTCGTCTTGAGCAACAGCGGCAGCATCATTACGCGCTTTGCCAATCCCGGGCGGTTTCTTGCGCTCGCGGGCGCTGTGTTGCCCTTTGCCTGGGCGTTGGCGGCGCTGTTCCTCGCGGCCGGACTTTACGTTTCATTTTTTGATTCACCGCCCGACTACCAGCAGGGCGAAACAGTTAGGATCATGTATATCCATGTGCCCGCCGCCTGGATGGCCTTGTTTACCTATGTAACGATGGCGGTCGCGGCGTTCACGGGTTTGGTCTGGAAGCATGTCGTGGCGGAACTCTACGCGAAAGCT
>DASPMW010000124.1:0-22968 GCA_035626855.1 Patescibacteria group bacterium | reverse complement strand
CTTGGGCGCGTTCACGGCGCGGCCGGTCAGGTCGCCGTCGATGCGCTTGGTCAGGCCGTTGAGCACCTTGCCGGCGCCCAGCTCGATCAGCTCCGTCACGCCTTGTTGTTTCATGTAAAGCACGCTTTCGCGCCAGCGCACCATGCCGGTCACCTGCTCGACCAGCAGCTTGCGGATCTGCGAGGGGTCGGTGACTTCGCTTGCAATGACGTTGGCGACCAGCGGCACGGCGGGCGCGTTCATTTTCACTTCGGCGAGCGCCGCTTGCATCGCATCCGCCGCCGGCTGCATCAGCGCGCAGTGGAAGGGGGCCGAGACGGGGAGGATGATCGCGCGCTTCGCGCCCTTGGCGGTTGCGAGCGCGACGGCCTTTTCAACCGCCGCCTTGTGCCCGCTCACGACGACTTGGCCGAAGGAATTATCGTTCGCCGCCGCGACGATTTCGGAATTGGAAGCCTCTTTTGCGATCGCCGTCACGTCCGGCAGTTCGAGGCCGAGGATCGCGGCCATCGCGCCGACGCCGACCGGCACGGCTTTCTGCATCGCCTGTCCGCGGATTTTCAAAAGCCTTGCCGCATCGCCGATGCTGAAAGTGCCGGCCGCGGTCAGCGCTGAATATTCGCCGAGCGAATGGCCGGCGACATATTTGCACAGGGCGGGGGTGATGAGTTCCGGCTTTGCCTGTTGCAGCACGCGCACGACCGCCATGGAAACCGCCATCAGCGCGGGCTGGGTGTTCTCGGTGAGGTTGAGGTCCGTGTCCGGTCCCTCGAAAATCAGTTTGGACAGCTTCTGGTTCAGCGCGTCATCGACTTCCTGGAAAACCTCGCGGGCGGGGGCGAAAGCCTCGGCGAGTTCCTTGCCCATGCCGGGCGACTGGCTGCCCTGTCCCGGAAATACGAATGCTTTCATGCGCTTTGCTCCTGATGGGTCGCGGAAATTCTTCCCCTAGATAAACGGTAATGGCGCGCCGTTCAAGTCCGGGGGTGGGTGGTACCGTTTTCACAATGTTCAATAACCTGTCCATTTTACGCTAGCACATAACTGCGTAAAACGCAATTTAATATTGATAAGTGCTTGTTCTGTTTGTCATCCTTCGCTGCGCGCAGGATGACAGTGGCGATTAACGGCTGAAATGAGCCGTTTTCGGCGCGGCCGCCTTCGGGACCGGAGCTGTCTTTACCGCCGCCGCGACCGCGAAACCGCGCTGGACGTCTTCGGCGGTCGTGATGCTGCGGAAAAATTTCTCGGCGGCTTCGGGCGTCAGTTGCTTGCCCTCGACCCAGAACTGGACGCTGCCATCGGCATTTTCGACGGCGGGCTTGAACAGCCGGTGCAGCTCGCCGTTCTGGTACCAGCCTTTGCTGCCTTGCGCGTCAGTGATCGCAGGCAGGTCGCCGTCGCGATGGGGCTTGCCGTGCTGCATCCAGGCCTCGCCCCCCTCTGCGTATTTAATCGCGGGACCGCCGTCGCGGTGGTATTCCGCGTTCTCATCCAGCCAGAAGGCATTGTTGAAATGGTCGGCATAGTTGCCGGCCCCGCGAAAGCGGAATTCGAAATCGTCCTTCATCTCTCACACACCTTGTTTTTATTGCCTTTTATCGGAGCAGCGTAAAATATTATGGCAAGGTTTGCAAGTCTTTCCCGCCAAAACCCATATTTTTCGCGGTCTTGCGGGAAATTCCTTGTCTTTATTAGGGGAATCCATATATAAACCCCCTACCAAACCCGCCGTTCGGAATTGTTCCGGTCGGCTATGGCTTGTGCGGCTGGCATCCGATTGGTTTCGGGCGAACAGCGGCAGGCCGGCTAAACCCAAGGGAATCAGAAATGCCTCTCTACGAAACCGTGTTTATCGCACGGCAGGACATCTCTGCGAAAGCAGCGGAAGACCTCGCCAAGAACTTCGCGAAAATCGTCACCGACAACGGCGCCGAAGTCAAACGCACCGAAAGCTGGGGTCTTCGCAACCTCGCTTACAAAATCAAGAAAAACCGCAAAGGCCACTACACGCTTCTGCACATCGAAGGTCCGGCTTCCGCGATCGTCGAGATGGAGCGCAATATCGGCCTGAACGAAGACGTGCTGCGCCACATGACCGTGCGCATCGAAAAGCTGCCGGAAGGCCCCTCGGCCGTCCTCAAGCATTCCGATGACGATCGCGACGGCGAAGGCGGCGGCTTCCGCGGCGGCGACCGTGAAGGTCGCGAAGGCGGCGGCTTCCGTGGCGGCGACCGCGGCGGCTATCGCGGCGACAAAGGCGGCTTCGGCGGCGACAAAGGCTACCGCCGCGACAACCGCGACGCGGCTCCCGCAGCTGACACCCCGAAAGACGGAGAATAATCACCATGGCATTCGAAAAGAAATCATTCGGCGATCGTAAACCCGAAGGCGACCGCAAGGGCGGGGCAGGCGGCGCACGCCGTCCCTTCTTCCGCCGCCGCAAATCCTGCCCCTTCTCGGGCAAGAATGCGCCCGCGATCGACTACAAGGATCCCAAGATGCTCGGCCGCTACATTTCCGAGCGCGGCAAGATCGTCCCGTCCCGCATCACCGCCGTTTCGCAGAAATCGCAGAGGAAGCTCGCGCGCGCCATCAAGCGCGCCCGCTTCCTTGCGCTCCTGCCTTACGTCGCGAACTAAGGAGTAATTGAACATGCAAGTCATCCTTCTCGAGCGCGTCGAAGATCTCGGCCAGATGGGCGAAGTGGTGAATGTGAAGCCGGGTTACGCCCGCAACTTCCTTCTCCCCCGCAACAAGGCCCTGCGCGCGACCAAAGACAACATCGCCGTCTTTGAAGGCCAGAAGAAAACGCTGGAAGCCGACAACCTGAAACGCCGCGAAGAAGCGGAAAAGGTCGGCAAGAAGCTGAACGGCATCCATGCCGCGATCATCCGCCAGGCGTCCGAAGCCGGCCAGCTCTACGGTTCCGTCTCCGCGCGCGACATCGCGGAAGCGATCGTCGAGCAGGGCTTCAAGGTCGACCGCAACCAGGTGCGCATGGACCGCGCCTACAAGCTGCTCGGCCTCTACCCGGTGAAAGTCAGCCTGCATCCTGAAGTGACGGTCGAAGTGACGATCAACATCGCCCGTTCCGCTGAAGAAGCGAAAATCCAGGAAGAGCGCGGCGAAGCGCTCATCCAGAAAGCCGACAACGACCGCGGCGACTCGCTCTCCGCGCGCGCGATCAAGGCGATCGAAGCCCAGGAAAAAGCCGCTGCAGCCGCAGCAGCTGCCGCCGAAGCTGGCGAACAGCCCGCCGAAGAAGAAGCAGCCGCTTAATTCCGGTTACGTCTTTAAAGAAACCCGCCGCGTCGAAAGACCGGCGGGTTTTCTTTGCGTAAACTTAAGATTTTAATCAGTATAAGCCACAATTCGTAAGAAGATGTGCCCCAAGCGGGTATACCATGCCCCCGCCCATGTATGTATCAGATCTTCGTCTGCGGTGGGTTTGCGGCTAAATTCGCTCAAATAGCCACCATTTGCGAGATATTTAGAGGTAATTTGTGGGTATCGGTTATCAAGCCATAAGTACATATAGGCAAATACAATGAGCTGCGGCCGGTCAATTTTTTTTGTATAAACAGCGATTTCTTCGACACTTTTCCTTACTGTTTCAAAATCATCAATACGTACACTTCTTTCAAGTTGGATAAATTTCAGGAATAGTTTTTTATCGCTCAATGTCAGACGCCCAGCCACGGTTCGAGTTACACCGTGTGTAGTCAATTTGGCTTTCGTAAATTCGTATATGGACGGATTCACAATGGGTTCCGAAAATATCTCAAGCCATCCCTAATTCGCATTATTAATAATAACATTGGCTTCAATTTTTGTTAATTGGAAGCTTTTATAAGTATTGTCACCAACTTCTCCAGCCATTCCTGGTCGACCGCATCGAAATCATCGAGCCGGTCGCTGTCCAAATCCAGCACGAAGGCGGTTTCGCCGTTTACCACGCCCGGTACGACGATTTCGGATTTCGACAGGCTGCTGCAGGCGATATGGCCGGGGAAGGCTTCGACATCGGGGACAATGATCGTTGCCTGGTCGCGGGCGGCCTTGCCGCAGACACCCTTCGTAAACGGGATATCGACGCAGGCGAGCGGCCCCTGGAAGGGCCCAAGGCGCAGCAGGCCGGGCTCTACCGTGCGGTAGAAGCCGACCCAGTGGAAATCAAACGCGGCCTTCAGCATCGCCGCGACATTCGCCATATTCGCAATCATGTCGGGCGTGACGGCGATCACGGATTCTATCTGCGGCAGCAGCGCCGTGTAGGTTTCAACCTTACCGGCGCCTTGCGGCAAGGTGAGCGTCTCCGCCATGAAAATTCCTCCCGAAACGGTTCATATTCCAGATGAATTTTTTTAGCAGGTTTTAGCGCAAAAAAGGGGCAAAGAATCGTGTATCCGGCTGCCCCAATCTGCTAATTTTCGGGGCATGACAGCAGACGCCGTAAAACTCGCCGATATCGCCCATTCGCGCAGCCATGACGCGGAATACCGCGTCATGCCGCATAACGAGGAAGTCGAGCAGGCGCTGCTGGGCGCGCTGCTGGTGAACAACAAGTCGCTGGAAAAAGTCTCGGAATTCTTAAGGCCCGAACATTTTTACAACCCCGTCCACGGCCGCATCTTCCAGGCGATCTCGACCTTCATCGAGCGCGGGCAGGATGCAAGCCCGATCACGCTGAAAAACTATTTCGAGAAAGACCAGGATCTTTCGCAGGTCGGCGGCGGGCAGTATCTCGCCGATCTCGCCTCCCACATCATTTCCGTCGTCAACGTCGAGGATTACGGCCGCACGGTGTATGAGCTCCACCTGCGCCGCGCGCTGATCACGCTGGGCGAGGATGTGGTGAACGAGGCCTATGAGCATTCGGTCGAGCAGACCGCGTCGCTGCAGATCGAACAGACCGAAAAGCGCTTGTTCGAGCTTGCTACTGCCGGCGATTTCAAGGGCGGCGCGGTTACGTTTTCAAACGCGCTCACGAAAGCAATCCAGCAGGCGCAGCTCGCCTATCAGCGCGAAGGTCTCATCACCGGGATCACGACGGGGCTGATCGATATCGATAAAAAAATGGGCGGCTTGCAGCGCTCCGACCTCGTCATCCTCGCCGGTCGCCCCTCGATGGGCAAAACCGCGCTTGCGACCAACATGGCCTTCAACGCCGCGCGTGCTTACTTGCAGAGCGGCGGCAAGGAGGGCGCGGTCGTCGCCTTTTATTCGCTCGAGATGTCGGCCGAACAGCTCGCGACGCGTATCCTTGCCGATATTTCCTCCGTCGCGTCCGACAAGATCCGCCGCGGCGAGGTGAAGGACACCGATTTCCACAGCTTCGTGCAGGCAAGCCAGGAACTGGCGGCCGCGCCGCTCTTCATCGACGATACGCCGGCGCTCTCCATCGGCGCAATCCGCACGCGTTCCCGCCGCCTGCAGCGCCAGCATAAACTTGGCATGATCGTGATCGATTACCTCCAGCTCGTCTCCGGCTCCGGCAAGGGCGGGCAGGAAAACCGCGTCCTTGAAATCTCCGAGATCACGCGGGGCTTAAAGGCGCTCGCGAAAGAGCTTGATGTTCCGGTGCTCGCGCTGTCGCAGCTTTCCCGCGCCGTCGAAAACCGCGAGAACAAGCGCCCGCAGCTCTCCGACTTGCGGGAATCCGGCTCGATCGAGCAGGACGCCGACGTGGTGATGTTCGTCTACCGCGAGGAATATTACCTGTCGCGCGAGGAGCCCAAGCGCGGCCCCAACCAGTCGGAAGAAAAATTCCGCGAAGATTACGCGGCGTGGCAGGCGCGGCTCGAAGAAACCCACAACGTCGCGGAATGCATCCTCGCCAAGCAGCGTCACGGCCCGATCGGCACGCTGAAGCTGAAATTCGACGGGGAATTCACGCGCTTCTCCAACCTTGAAAATTACCGTGTCGAAGAAACCGAGTGATTACAGCGGCCCGCTGTCGGTTTTGGAAATCCATCTCGACAAAGTAGCGGCCAATTACCTTCGCTTCCGCAAGATGCTGAAGCAGGGCAGCGACTGCGCGGCGGTCGTGAAGGCGGATGGCTACGGCCTCGGCGCACAGCAGGTGGCGCGCGCGCTGTTCGCGCAGGAATGCCGCCATTTCTTCGTCGCCCATTTCGACGAGGGCGTAGCCGTGCGCACGGTGCTGCCAAAGGAAGCCGTTATCTATGTTCTGAACGGCCCCTATGGCGGGCATCCGCAAGACTTCACGGCGCAGGGGCTGATCCCCGTGCTCAACTCGCTCGACGACATCGTCTACTGGGGCGGCTATTCGGCGGTCAGCGGCAGGCGCCAGCCGGCGGTCATCCATATCGATACCGGCATGAACCGCCTCGGCCTCTGCGCGAAGGACGTGACCGAGCTCACGCGGCCGATGCTGCAGCCCATCGATATCCGCTACGTCATGAGTCACCTCTCCTGCGCGGACGAGCCGAACCACCCGATGAACGCCCTGCAGCTCTCCGCCTTCCGCCAGCTGTCGGAGGCGCTTGGCATGCCGTTCCGCCTGAGCCTCGCCAATTCGGCGGGCATCCTGCTGGGGCCGGATTACCATTTCGATCTCGCGCGGCCCGGCTGCGGCCTTTATGGAATTAACCCCGCGGCCGGCGCGAACCCGATGGACGGGGTGGTTACGCTCTCCGCCCGCATTGTGGAAACCCGGTTTATTGACATATCATCGCCCGTTGGCTACGGTGCTAGTTATACGGCAGCAAGCCCTGCCCATTGCGCCACAATTTCAGTAGGATATGCCGATGGCTATCTCCGCAGCCTGACCGGGCGCGGCAAGGTCGTCATCGACGGCGAAAAATGCCCCGTCATCGGCCGCGTGTCGATGGACAGCATTATCGTCGATACGTCGCTGCTGCCCCGCCAGCCCGAACAGGGCGAATGGGCGGAAATCATCGGCCCGCGCCAGACGGTCGACGAGGTCGCGGCGCAGGCGGGCACGATCGGCTACGAAATCCTGACATCGCTCGGGCGGCGATACAGGCGCGAATACACGGGTGTGGAAGCATGAGCATCGCAGACGAAAAAACGATTGAAAAACCCCGCGCCTCGCTGCTCGATCCTGTGCAGAAACTGGGCGCGACGATCCTGAATTTCCTGGCGGCCGTCGGGCGGCTGTCGCGCTTCACGGCAAGCGCGATCTATCACTGCTTCACGCCGCCTTTTTACCCGCGCCTGCTGCTGCGCCAGTTCGTCGATATCGGCTATTACTCGCTGCCGGTCGTCGGCATGACGGCGCTGTTCACCGGCATGGTGCTCGCGCTGCAAAGCTATACGGGCTTCTCGCGCTTCTCCGCCGAAGGCGCGGTTGCGACCGTCGTCGTGCTGTCGGTCACGCGCGAGCTTGCGCCGGTGCTGGCGGGGCTTATGGTCGCGGGGCGCATCGGCGCCTCCATCGCGGCGGAGCTTGGCACCATGCGCGTGACGGAGCAGATCGACGCGCTCACGACGCTCTCGACCAATCCTTACAAATACCTCGTCGCGCCGCGGCTGATCGCGGGCACGCTCATGCTGCCGCTGCTCGTTCTTGTCGCCGACATCATTGGCGTGTTCGGTGGCTACCTGGTCGGGGTGTTCAAGCTCGGCTTCGGGCCGGAAAACTACCTGCACAAGACCTGGGAATACCTGACCTATGACGACGTGGCATCGGGGCTGTGGAAGGCTTCCGCCTTCGGGTTTATCGTGACGCTGATGGGCTGCTACAACGGCTATAACTCGCAGCGCGGCGCGCAAGGCGTGGGCGCGGCAACGACGAATGCGGTGGTATCAAGCTCCATCCTCATCCTCATCACGAACTATTTCCTCACCCAGCTGTTTTTCGCGGGGAAATGACCATGACCGAACCTGCGCCGAAACTCGAGCTGAAAGACGTCTATAAATCCTTCGGGCGCAACCATGTGCTGCGCGGGGTGAACCTGTCCATTCCGAAGGGCCGCTCGCTCGTCGTCATCGGCGGCTCGGGCACGGGCAAATCGGTCACGATCAAATGCGTACTCGGGTTGCTGCATCCGGACAAGGGCTCGATCAAGGTCGATGGCTTCGAGACCGCGGGCGCGACCGGCAAGGACCGCGACGACCTCATGAAGAAATTCGGCATGCTGTTCCAGGGCGGCGCGCTGTTCGATTCACTGCCCATCTGGGAAAACGTCGGCTTCGGCCTCATGCAGGGCAAGGGCGTCGGCAAGGACGAAGCCCGCACTGTCGCGATCGACAAGCTGCGCGCGGTCGGCCTGCCCGCGCGCGTCGCCGATATGCTGCCGGCGGAGTTGTCGGGCGGCATGCAAAAGCGCGTCGGCCTCGCCCGCGCCATCGCCGCGAACCCCGAGATCATTTTCTTCGACGAGCCGACGACCGGGCTCGATCCGATCATGGCCGACGTCATTAACGACCTGATCGTGGAAACCTCCAAGGGCCTCGGCGCGACCACGCTCTCGATCACGCATGACATGGCCTCCGCCCGCAAGATCGCCGACGACATCGCGATGATCTACAAGGGCCAGATCATCTGGCAGGGCGCTGCCAATGATATCGACCATTCCGGCAACGAATATGTCGACCAGTTCATCAAGGGCTCCGCGCAGGGGCCGATTAAAATGGAAGTCTGATTACAATGGCGCTCGCTGCCGACCCGAAAAACAACCCGAACGCGAAACCCGAGAAGAAAAAAGACCTCGCGGCCGAAAAGCCCGTCGCGGAAAAGCCGGCCAAGGCGAAGAAGAAACGCGGCGGCGGCGGATTTTTCATCGGCCGCCTGTTCGGGCTGCTCGTCTCGCTGGCGCTGCTCGGCCTGCTCGGCGCGGTCGCGGGCGTGGCCTTCATCCTGTTCTACTTCGGGCATGACCTGCCGGATTATTCGGCGCTGTCGAAATACGACCCGCCGATCGTCACGCGCACCTATGCCAGCGACGGCCGCCTGCTCGCGGAATTCGCGTTTGAAAAGCGCGTCTTCGTCTCCGTCGATGCGGTGCCGAAGCTCGTCGTCAACGCCTTCATTTCGGCGGAGGACAAGAATTTCTGGACGCATAAGGGCGTCGATCCCTTCGGCATCCTGCGCGCGATCAAGCAGAACATCATGCATCCCGGCCGCCGGTTGAAAGGCGCATCGACCATCACGCAGCAGGTCGCCAAGAACTTTCTCCTGAAGGACGAGGTCGAGGCGGAGAAGGGCGACGTGGTGGCCAAGTTCGGTCGCAAGATCCGCGAAGCCATCCTGTCCTTCCGCATCGAGCAGGCGCTGCCGAAAAACAAGATCCTCGAGCTTTACCTGAACGAAATCTATCTCGGCGCGCGCAGCTACGGCGTGGCCGCCGCCTCCCTCGAATATTTCAACAAGCCGCTTGATGAACTGACGCTGGAGGAAGCGGCCTTCCTCGCCGGCCTGCCGAAGGCGCCCAGCGATTACGACCCGGACAAACGCTATGACGCCGCCTTCGAGCGCCGCAATTACGTGCTGAAGGAAATGCAGGACAACGGCTTCATCACCAAGGCCGAATATGAGGCCGCGATCGCGCGGCCGATCAAGACGATCAAGCGCGAAAACACCCAATACGTGAACCATCCCTATTTCGCCGAAGAAGTGCGGCGCAAGCTGCTCGAGCTCTACGGCGAGGACGGGCTGATGCGGGGCGGGCTCATCGCGCATTCGACTTTGGTGCCCGAATACCAGCAGCAGGCGGAGCTGGCGCTGCGGCACGGGTTGATCAATTACGACATGCGCTACGGCCTCCACAGCGACAAGATCGCGCATATCGAGACATCGAACTGGCATGACAACCTGCTGAAAGTGGCGGAGCCGCCCGGCACCGGCAATTTCACGCTCGCGGTCGTGCTTGAATCGGGCGCGAAGGAAGCGAAGATCGGGCTGCGCGACGGGCGCGAGGCGGTCATTACCCTGAACAAAATGAAATGGGCGAAGCGCAAGGGCCAGAAAGCGCCCGACGAAGTCAGCGACCTGCTGAAAGTCGGCGATGTCTGGTTCACCGAAGATTCCGGGGAGACGGACAAGGAGCGCCCCGTCTACTGGCTGCGCCAGATCCCGAACGTGTCGGGCGGGCTTATCGTCATGGACCCGCATACGGGCCGAATTTTTGCGGTCGCCGGCGGCTTTTCCTTCGACCTCAGCTGGTTCAACCGCGCGACGCAGGCGATCCGCCAGCCGGGTTCGGCCTTCAAGCCTTTTGTTTACCTCGCAGGGCTGGAGGCTGGCTTTACGCCCGCGACGCTCATCCTTGATGCGCCTTTCGTCCTCGACCAGGGGCCGGGCATGAAGAAGTGGGCGCCGAAAAACTACACCAATGATTTCGGCGGCCCGACGACGATGCGCGTGGGTCTTGAAAAATCGCGCAACCTCATGACCGTGCGCCTCGCCAACTATGTCGGCATGGACAAGATCGTGGACATCTGCAACAAGTTCGGCGTCATCGACAACCTGCCGCCAATGCTCTCGATGTCGATCGGCGCGGGCGAGACGACGCTGCTGCGCATGGTTTCCGCCTATTCGACGTTCGTCAACGGCGGCAAGAAGATCACGCCGACGCTGATCGACCGCGTGCAGGACCGGCATGGCAAGACGATCTTCGTGCATGACAAGGCCGCCTGCGAGGGCTGCGGACCTATGACGCCCTGGAACGGGCAGGACGCGCCCCTGATCCCCGACAGCCGCCCGCAGATCGCCGATCCGCGCAACATGTACCAGATCGTTTCCATGCTGGAGGGCGTCGTGCAGCGCGGCACGGCGACCAGCCTGAAATCGCTCGGCCGCCCCGTCGCCGGCAAGACCGGTACGACCAATGAATCGAAGGACGCCTGGTTCATCGGCTTCACGCCTGACCTTATCGTCGGCACCTATGTCGGCTATGACGAGCCGAAGCCGCTCGGCGCCAAGGAAACCGGCGGCCATGTCGCCGCACCCATCGTGAAGGAATTCATGGAACGGGCGCTGAAGGACGTGCCGCCCGTGCCCTTCCGCGTGCCGCCCGGCATCCGCCTCGTGCAGATCAACCCCGTGACGGGCACCCGGTCGCAGGCCGGCGACGAGAAGAGCATCCTCGAGGCCTTCGTCGACGGCACCGAGCCGGGCGACGAGCCGATGATGTTCACCGGCCAAAGCGTCGAGCCCGTCTCCGGCGTGACCGAGTATGGCGAGAGCGTGAATACGGGGCTGGGCGGGCTTTACTAGTTGGTTGGCTGATACCCGAGTTATTTGCCGCATATTTAATGCCGGAGATTTTTCCGAATTTAGATGGCGGCGATCCTTTGCGCACCGTCCTAGTGCGACTTATGTTGTCTGCCCGTAGCCGAGTTTGACAAGGTCTCCCCCGCCTATTAACCTTGTGTTGGGCTCCATCAAAATATCAGTCGGGTCAAATCTTGCTCTGTACTGGTGTAAAGGGGCCCTCCTAGCACGGGTTCAACTCCCATAGCATGTGGTAATGCACGGGTTTTGCCCCCGATACCTGCTTTAATGCAAACGAATGACTGGGTCTGCAGGTTAAGACCTCCCCCGGTCCAACGTGGTTGACGGGGCAAAACCCTTTTTTCAGGTGGAATTCCATGGAATTGGTTTTCGTTTATATTTTTGTTGCGTTAGTAGCCGGCCTGCTGTTTTTCAAAAAATGTTTTGCGCGCGCCTATGTATATCAGTACCAGCAAGGCCTAATGTATCGCGATGGCAAGTTTGTAAGATTGCTACAGCCCGGGCGCTATACCTATCGCAAGGCGAGGACTGAAATTGCAGTCGTTGATAAGCGCAGTGCCATGCTCAATCTTCCGGGACAGGACATCCTCACGCGGGACAATATCAATATTAAAGTCAGCTTGGCCGGGGTTTATGAAATTACTGATGCCGTTCGTGCGCGACACGCCAGCCAGAATTATCTGGCAGAGCTTTATAACCATGCTCAACTTGCGCTTCGCGATGCGGTATCGGGCTTTACTCTCGATGAGTTGCTAGAAAAAAAGCTGGAGCTTGACCAATTGCTCCTGACGAAGATTGTTGAGAAGGCAGAGGCCCTTGGTTGCACGGTCTCAAGGCTGGCTGTACGCGATGTCATGCTGCCCGCTAACCTCAAAAAGGCATTTTCGGGGATTCTTGAAGTAAAAAAAGAAGTGCAAACCCAGCTCGAAAAGGCACGCGGCGAACAGGCAGTATTGCGTAGCCTTTCCAATGCCGCTCAATTATTCGAAAGCAACCCGCATTTACTGCAAGCGAGAATAATCCAGACGTTGTCGAGCGGAAATAACACCGTTGTTTTCGGCGCCGATGGGCGACTCACGACAAAGTAAGTAGCCGTCAGTGCCTTGAACAGGGCTAGCGGTCAAAAGACATCCAGCGCGCGGCGCGGCTATTCGAGTATATCAATCCCGAGCTTCCTGAGCGCGCCGTCGATGGCGCGGAAGACGGGGCTGCGGCGCTCGCCGGTTGCATGGGTTTTCGCGCGCTCGCGTTCCAGCTCGGCCTGCGAGGAGGCGAGGCTCGCCTTGACCTCCGCGCGCAGTTTCTGCTCGTCGATGGTCGACATCTGCTGGGTGTAGAGTTTCTTGATGACGTCTTCTTCCTCGGGGCTGACCTCGGAATCGGCCCAGACCATGACTTCGCCGAAATGGATCAGCGTGCCGCGGAATTGCGGCTCGGTGATGAGCGGCAGGATGGTCGCAAGGTCCTTCGGATTCTCCATGTCGTCATCGAGCTGCTTGCGCTGCTCGACGCTGAGGCCGTAGACGCGGTCGAGGTTCTGGAAGGTGCGGCGCAGGTAGGCGCGCTCCTCGTCATGCATCTTGCCGTCGACATGGGCGATCGCGATCACGCCGCGCCACATCTGGTACTGGCTTTCCGACATCACCTGCTTGGGCGGCTGGACGGTCATTTGCGTCATTCTCCTTGTAAGTCGATGCCGAGCCGCAACAGCAGGCTGTCGATGACGGCGGCGAGGTTGCCATGCGGGCGCAGCTCGCTCATTTTCAGATCGTGGCGGAACATCTCGTCATCCACGGCCTTCTTCACGTCGCGGCGGATCTGCTCCATGTCGAGGCTCGCCAGCTGGTCGGCATGCAGCTTCTTCAGGATCGCGTCTTCGCTCGGGTCGAGATCGCCGTCGGCGCGCGCCAGCAGCCCGCCGAAATAGATCAGCTGCCCACGCCATTCCGGCTCGTTGATCTGGCGCAGCAGGGCGGGCAGGTCCTGCGGATTTGCAAGATCGTCATGGAAGGTGCTCTTCTGCGCCGCGGTGAGGTTCATGCGCGAGAACACGCCGTTCAGGTAGTCGCGCTCCGCCGGCGCGACGCGCCCGTCGGCATGGGCCAGCGCGACCACGCAGCGCCACATGTAAAACTGGCTGTGGCCGACGGGCGCAAGAGGCTGTCTGAGGGATTCATGTACCATGAAAACAGGTTAAGCCATTCTGCGCGGCTGTCAACGAGGCCGGGGAGGAGCAGGCAAGAGTATGGAAATTTACTCGCCCGCCGCTTCCGACAGCGCGTCCATGACATCGTCCTTGGTCAGCAACTCGGGCAGCGGCTTGCCCTCGGGCAGGCCGGGGCCGTAGACGATGTTGAAGGGGATGCCGTAGCGCCCGAAGCTGTGCAGGTAGGTGTCGATGGCGGGATCGGGCATCGTCAGGTCACCCTGAAGGCGGACGACATTGGGCGCGTTGAGCGCGTCGATGACCTCCTGCTGGCCGAGCACGAATTTCTTGTTGGCCTTGCAGGTCAGGCACCAGTCGGCGGTGATATCGACGATGACCGTCTTGCCGTCGGCGACGGCGGGGGCGATCAGCTTTTCGTCGAATTTCGTCCAGCCGGCGTCAAAGGCGGGGGTCGCGGTCACGCTCATCAGCACGCTGCCGAGCCAGACGGCGGTCGCGACCAGCGCCAGCGCCAGCACGCGGCGCAGCCCGATCATCCAGCGGCCGGGCTTGGGCATATAGCGGAACAGGCGCGGGGAGAGCGCGAGCAGGATATAGGGCGCGGCGAGGCCCAGGCCGACGAAGGTGAAGATGGTCAGGATTTCGTAAGCGCCGCGCGCCAGCGCAAAGGAAATCGCCGTGCCGAGGAACGGCGCGGAGCAGGGCGTCGCGAGCAGCGTCGCGAACATGCCGGTCAGGAAATGGCCCGCCGGCGTCGGCTCCATCTCGTGGCGCTTGCCCGCATGCCTGGCGATGAAGCGCGGCAGCGGGATTTCGAACAGCCCCCACATATTGGCGGCAAAGCCGAGCACGACCACGATCAGGAAAACGAGGAATCCGGGATGCTGGAACTGGATGCCCCAGCCGATCGAGCCGCCGGCCGCCTTCAGCGCGATCAGCGCAATGCCCATCAGCCAGAACGAGGCGACGATTCCGAGCGCGGAGGCCATGAAATTGGTGAAGATCGTGCGGCGGTTATCCTTGCCGCCATGGCTCACGACCGAGAGCACCTTCAGCGAAAGGACCGGCAGGACGCAGGGCATGAGGTTGAGGATGAGGCCGCCGAGCAGCGCCGCCAGGATAATCGAAAGGTCGATGCTGGTGACTTTTTCCTTCAGCTTCGCAGGCGCGGCCAGGGGTGCTGGCTGCGTGTCCGGGCTCATGCCGACGCTGGTCTTGCCCTCGTAGGCCGTATCGCCATCGACGAAAGTGAGCGTCAGGTCGCCGGTTGCCAGATCCTTTGCGAGCTTCTCGGGCGCGTCATTGGTATGGGGATCGACGCGGAAAGCTGCCTTGCCGGTTTTCTCGTCATAGGAAATGGCGGGACGGCCGAAGACGGTGCCGCTGTCATGCTCGATGAACAGGTCCGCCTCGGGCGTGGGTTTCACGGCAAGATCGCCCTCGATCGCCAGCAGGGTTTTTCCGGTGACGGCGTCGGTTTCGAGCCAGGCGCGGCTGAAACCATAACCTTCCATCTGCTGCTTCGGTAGTTTTTTCAGCGCGGCTTCGTATAAACCGGCATCCGCGGATTTTTCCGCCGCGCCGGCGGGAAGCGAGAGGGTGAGCTCGTGCTTTTCCGGCACGCAGATTTCATTGCAGACCAGAAGTCCGAGCTTCAGGTGCAGGTCGAGCGGCTGGCCCGGGTTTTCCAGCGTGACCGTGATCGGAAAGACGACTTCGTCGGTATAGACATTGTTGTCGAGTCCGGAGACGGTCAGGCGGTGCGGCGACGGGTATTGGAGAGAATAGGCCTTGAGGTTGGCCGAGCCCTTCCAGTCGAGGTCGGGCGGCAGGCCCGCATCGCCCGGCGAGCGCCAGTAGGTGTCCCATTTCGGCTTCAGTTTGAGCTCGAGCCCGATCTGGACCGCGTCGCCGCTGCCGGTCGCGGTGACGGGGCTGAACAGCCGCGCTTCGGCGTATTTCGGCGCCTCGGCATGGGCATGCGCGGCGGGGAGGGCGGAAAACAGGCAGAAAAACAGGGCGGGGACGAGATAACGCATGGACTACTCCTTACCCCGAATATAGGCCAAATCGGGGCTCAAAGCCAATTCGCTGGAATCGCTGGAAAAGTTACACGGCCATCGCGCGTTTCAGCGTATCGACATCATCGCGGAGCGTGGCGTCGGTCGCCAGCAGCTCCTCGATCTTGCGCACGCCGTGGATGATGGTCGTATGGTCGCGGCCGCCGAATTTCCGGCCGATTTCCGGCAGGGAATGGGTGGTCAGCTGCTTGCACAGGTACATCGCCAGCTGGCGCGGCCGGGCGACAGGACGCGCGCGGCGGGGGGAGTGCATGTCGGAGAGACGGATGCCGTAATGCTCGGCCACCTTGCGCTGGATATCCTCGATGGTCGTGCGGCGGTCGTTGGCGCGCAGGATATCGGCCAGCAGGTCGAAGGCGGTTTCGACGGTCACGGCGCGGTTCACAAGCTCGGCATGCGCGATCAGGCGGTTGAGCGCACCCTCCAGCTCGCGGACATTCGAAGTGATCTTGGCTGCGAGGAATTCCAGCACGTCCTGCGGCAGGTTGCGCTTCATCTGCGCGCATTTGGACTGCAGGATGCCAAGGCGCAGCTCGTAGGTTGTCGGGTGGATCGCGGCGACCAAGCCCATCGACAGGCGGGAGCGCAGGCGCTCCTCCAGCCCGTCCATATCGGCGGGGCTCTGGTCGGCGGAAATGACGATCTGCTTGCCTTGGTCGATCAGCGCGTTGAAGGTGTGGAAGAATTCTTCCTGCGTCGCGTCCTTGCCGCAGATGAACTGGATATCGTCGATCATCAGAACATCGACCGAGCGGAATTTCGCCTTGAACGACATCGTGTCCTGGAAGCGCAGCGCGCGCACGAAGTCATACATGAATTTCTCGGCCGACATATAGGCGACCTTGCGCCCGTTGGCGCGGGCCGCATGGGCGATCGCGTGCATCAGGTGCGTCTTGCCAAGGCCGACGCCGCCCTGCAGGAACAGGGGGTTGAACGTCACCTTTTCGTTGTCCGCGATCTTGCGCGCGGCGGCGAAGGCGAATTCGTTGGAAGAACCCGTGACGAAGTTGTCGAAGGTATAGCGCGGGTCGAGCGCGACGGAGAAATCATCAGCGGCAGCGGGCGGCGCCGCGTTTTCATTGGCGATTGCGGGGCGCTCATAGGCGACGCCGGCGGGCGCTGCGGCAGAATCGGGCTTCTTGCCGGATACCGCGACCTCGACGCGCGCGATCGCGCCGAAATGCTGCGTCCACAGGCTGCGCATGCGGTCCGCGTAATGCGTCTTTACCCAGTCGCGGATGAAGCGCGTGGGGACGGAAAGCGACAGCGTCCCGCCCGCGCAGGAAACAGCCTCGATCGGCAGAATCCAGCTGCGATAGGCGGTGTCGCCGAATTCTTTTTGCAGCAATGTCTTGATTTGTTCAAAGCGCTGCCCGGCGCTTTGGGAGGTGGCGGCATCGGAGGAAATATCAACCGTCACTTGTTGTCCGTTTTCAAACATGAAAGCCCTTATATATGCCCAAGAAGTAAATGCCCGTACTCATCTTCGCCGCGTGCTGGACGGCGACAGAACTCCCGCAGAGTAACTCGCATCTTCTTGATGAGATGCTTAAGCGATTCTGTGTCGTTCCTTCTTCAAGTCTCTTCTACAGCTTGCTGATAAACCGATGTAATCAACGCAGGAAGCGCGGCCGGTTTGTTTTTGCAATTGGTGAAGTGAAGAGACCTTAGCGAACCGCGCGCATGAGTCGCAAGGACGATGTGTGGATAAAATTAAAAACGAAACAAACATGCCGAAGTTTGCAGTTTTTCGCCCGATGTTTTCTCTTGAATCTTTTTTGTGAATCGCAGGTCGCTCTTTCATGCGCGGAATTTTTTCACGCGCGAATTTTTTCGCGTTGTGGTGATTCAGCGTCTTGCAAAAACAAAAACGCCGCGAAAAATTCGCGGCGTCTATGTTTGGTATGATTCCCCGAAGGGACTACTATTACTTCTTCGCGCCCATCTTCTTGATGCGGGCGGAGAGGCGCGAGATCTTGCGCGAAATGGTCTTCTTGCTGATGATGCCCTTCTGCGCGGTGCGGGCCATTTTCGGCTGCGCCGCTTTCAGCGCCGCCTGTGCCGCTTTCTCGTCGCCCGCCTTCACCGCTTCGTCGATCTTGCGGATGCTGCCGCGCATTTCGGAGACGCGCGACTTGTTCAGCACCTGGCGGCGTGCGTTGCGACGGATGCGTTTCTTGCCGGACTTCGTGATAGCCATTTGGGTTCAGTCTCTTTCTTGCGTTTTACAAAATTCAAATAAGCGCGGCCGGAATCACCATATAAAGGTATCGGCGCCCTTGGACTTGACGGTTTTATAGGGGTTCCCGTGCAAAGTCAATAAAGTTGTGGATAAGTGCAAGCGGCTGATTTACTTGTCTTTAAACGTTGCGGGCCGCTTCTCCCCGAAGGCTTTCATGCCCTCCTTCTGGTCTTCGGTCGCGAAAGTCGCATGGAACATGCGGCGCTCGAAGCGCAGGCCTTCTGACAAAGTCGTCTCATAGGCGCGGTTTACAGATTCCTTCGCCATCATCACGACCGGCTGGGAGAAGCCAGCGATTTTCTCCGCGGTCGCAAGCGCATCTTCCAGAGCTTGTCGGCGGGCACGACCCGGGCGACCAGGCCCGCGCGTTCGGCTTCAACCGCGTCCATCATGCGTCCGGTCAGGCAGAGCTCCATTGCCTTCGCCTTGCCGACGCTGCGGGTCAGGCGCTGCGTGCCGCCAGCGCCCGGAATGGTGCCGATGGTGATTTCAGGCTGGCTGAATTTCGCCGTGTCTGCGGCGATGATGAAATCGCACATCATCGCAAGTTCGCAGCCGCCGCCTAAGCAATATCCGGCAACCGCCGCGATCACCGGCTTGCGGCAGCGGCTGATGCGTTCCCAGTTGCGGGTGATGAAGTCTTCCTTGTAGACATCCATGAAATTCTTGGGCGCCATTTCCTTGATATCGGCGCCGGCGGCAAAGGCCTTTTCGCTGCCGGTCAGCACGATGACGGCGATGCTGTTATCGGCCTCGAATTCCTCGACCGCGCGGGTGAGTTCGTCCATCAGCGCCTGGCACAGCGCATTCAGCGCCTTGGGGCGGTTGAGCGTGATGAGCGCGGTCTTGCCGCGGCGCTCCGTCAGGATGTTTTCAAAGCTTGCCATGTCTGTCTCCTTTTTCATTTCTGTTTGCGCGGGCAATAAAAGGTCGAGCGCGCGCCCTGGGTGATTTTTAAAATGCCGCCTGTTTTACCGACATTGCAGGTACAGCGCGAGCAGGCCTCTCCCTTGCGGTCATAGACCTTGAAGCTGTGCTGGAAATAGCCGAGTTCGCCATCCGCCTGCACATAGTCGCGCAAGGAACTGCCGCCTGCCTTGATCGAGGCTTTCAGCACGAGGCGAATACACTCGACGAGCTTTGTGATTTCGGCTTTCTTGAGGCTATTGGCGGGGCGCGTCGGGTCGACCGCCGCGCAATAGAGAGCTTCGGAGGCATAGATATTGCCCACACCGACCACGAGCTGCTGGTCCATGATCGCGAGCTTGATCGCGATCTTTTTATCCTTGAGGCGATCCAGCAGGTAGGCCGCGCTGAAATTCCGGTCGAGCGGCTCCGGCCCCAGATGGGCAAAGAATTTATGCTGCGGCAATTCGTGAGTGCGCGCGAGATCGACCATGCCGAAACGGCGCGCGTCGTTGAAGACGATTTCCGTCCCGCCCTTCATGGTGATGACCATATGGTCGTGCTTTTCGCGCGGCTGCTTTTTCGCATGCGTCACCATCCGCCCCGACATTCCGAGATGGATGATCAGCGTGTCATGGCTGTCGAGGTTGATAAGGATATATTTCGCGCGGCGCGTGATGTTCAGAACTTTTTTGCCCGCGATATCCGGCAGGCGCTGCGGGAAGGGGATGCGCAGGTTGCCGCGCAAGGTTTCGACGCGCATGATTTTTTCGCCCGTCATCGTCTTTGACAGGCCCCGGCAGACGGTTTCGACCTCGGGTAATTCAGGCATACTCTTCCGCGTAAGTGGTCGCCAAGATGGGCTGGAGGCGAGTATAAGGCCATTCGCTGCCGCCGGAAACCGCTGCGATTACATGCGAAAGGGGCGGTATTGACGTAATAAAATATCGCATTTCCCGATAATTCAGGGGTTTAGTTTCTTTTTTGAGAATCATTCGCGCTTTTCTTTGACCGCAGCGTTAGGGCGCAGTATCCATAATTGCCTCTATCACCTGGAGTGAAGATGACCGACGCGAGACCGACCCATGAAGACCTTCTCTGGCGGGACCTGATGCGGGCGCAGCCGGCCGCTATCCAGGCGGAAACCGCCTTCCAGATGGCGGAGCAGGGCGACCTGTGGCGGCTGACCCAGCTTCTCGATATGGGCGTGCCGGTCGATTCCGAAAGCGCCGTGCGCGAAAGCGCGGTCATCCAGTCCCTGCTGCATGTCACCGTCGCCAAGGGTCATCACGCCCTTGCCGTCGAGCTCTTGAAGCGCGGCGCGGATGTGAACTTGCCGGACGAGGCCTCCGAATTCCCTCTCAACAAGGCCGTGCGTCACAGCGACCATGCGATGGTGTCGCTGCTGCTGCTCAACCATGCCAACCCGCTCCAGAAAAACGAATTCGGCTACGACGCCCTCGCGCTCGCCCGCCACAAGCCCGAGATCCGCGAGATGCTTGAAGAAGCCGTGCCGAAGCGCGGCATCAGCCGCGTGCAGCGCCCGCTGCAGGCGCGGTAAAAAAATGCCGGGCACGTTGGCCCGGCAGGTTTCAGGCGATAGAAAGAAATTATTCAGGCCGCGCGGCGGATGCTGATGACTTTGGCGTCGTCTCCTTTTGCCAGCTGCCGCCTTGCTACCGTTATCGTAAGCACGCCAGCCGCAAACTGTGCCTCCACCTGGTCCGCATCTGCGTCCTCGGGCAGGTTGAGTACCCGGCGGAATGCGCCGTAGGACCGCTCACTGCGGTGCCAGTGGCCGTCACTTTCCTCGCTTTCCTTGCGCTTTTCGCCCGACAAGACGAGCGCGCCATGCGCAATTTCGAGACGGATGTCCTTCTCGGTGACACCTGGAATTTCAGCCGCTATCGTGTAGGCAGTTTTGGACTCACGGATATCGACGCTCGGCTTCAGCATGCCGCCGCCAAAGCGTAGCGGAAAATGCTCCAGTGACGGCGTCAGCATGCCGGCCTGTTGCACCATGCGGTCGAACAACCGGTCGAAATCGCGGTGAAATTCGCTGAAGAAGCTGTCGCGCGCGGCTGGGAGCGGCGCGCTTGCGCCTTCCTGCTCCTGCTCGCCGCGGAACCAGTTCCAAGGCTTCCATTTTTTGACATCAATGCTCATATTTACCTCCATTTTTATATAAGCGTTGCCAACCCGCAGCAGCGTCACCGCTTCAGGGCGCGCGTCACTGCGAAGGCCAGGGCCACCGCAAGCGCCAGCGCCATCAGCGCGACGGTGCCATTCGTCCGTTGCGGACGGGTTCGCGCGGATCCACTATGTTTCTTGATTTCACGATGTCCCTCCCTTCAGCCAAGGGAACGGTCCGCCCCGCCGGAGGGGGCCGGCCCCCGTGCCGGCGTCTCAGCCAGCGGCGGAATGCGAGAAAGCTTTGCGGCAGAATTGCCGCCGGGTGATAAGTGCGAAGTGTCATCGCAACCTCCCTTTAAAGAAAAGCAAGGCCAACCAGACTAGGGCGGGCATCACCCTCCCGTCCTTCACAATTTCTACGCGCTGGGTTTCCGGGCGGATCACGGGGAACCCGCAAAAAAGAAGGGCCGGATTTTCATCCGGCCCTCTTTTGTTTCAGCAGATCGGCTGATGATTACATCATGCCGTCCATGCCGCCGTGACCGCCATGGCCGCCGCCTGCATGGCCTTCATCCTTTTTGGGGAGGTCGGCGATGGTGGCTTCGGTGGTGATCATCAGGCCGGCGATGGAAGCCGCGTCCTGCAGCGCGTGGCGAACGACCTTTACCGGGTCGATGATGCCGGCTTTCACCATGTCGGTGTATTCGCCGTTTTGCGCATCATAGCCGCGGTTGAAGTCTTTCTGCTCGAGCAGCTTGCCGACGACCATGGAGCCTTCGACGCCTGCGTTGAAGGCGATCTGGCGGATCGGCGCTTCGATGGCGCGGGCAATGATCTCGATGCCCACTTCCTCGTCGCGGTTCGATGCCTTCAGCTTCTTCAGCGCGAGCGTTGCGTAGAGGAGAGCCGTGCCGCCGCCGGCGACAATGCCTTCTTCCACAGCCGCGCGGGTCGCGTGTACGGCATCGTCAACGCGGTCCTTGCGCTCTTTCACTTCGACTTCGGTCGCGCCGCCGACGCGGATGACCGCAACGCCGCCCGCGAGTTTCGCGAGTCGTTCCTGCAGTTTTTCCTTGTCGTAGTCGGAGGTCGTTTCAGCGATCTGCGCCTTCAGCTGTGCGATGCGGCCGTCGATGTCTTTCTTCGCGCCGGCGCCGCCGATGATGGTCGTGTCGTCCTTGGTGATGCGGACGCGTTTCGCGCGGCCGAGCTGGTTCAGGGTGACCGATTCCAGCTTGATACCGAGGTCTTCGGAGATCACTTCACCGGTGGTAAGGATCGCCATGTCTTCCAGCATTGCCTTGCGGCGGTCGCCGAAGCCCGGAGCCTTCACAGCAGCCACTTTCAGGCCGCCGCGCAGCTTGTTCACGACGAGGGTCGCGAGCGCTTCGCCTTCGACATCTTCCGCCACGATCAGCAGGGGCTTGCCCGACTGGACGACGGCTTCGAGGATGGGAAGCATCGACTGCAGGTTCGAGAGTTTTTTCTCGAAGAACAGGATGTAGGGGCTTTCCAGCTCGCAGACCATCTTGTCGGCGTTGGTGATGAAGTAAGGGGAGAGGTAGCCGCGGTCGAACTGCATGCCTTCGACGACATCGAGTTCGGTGTCGAGGGATTTTGCTTCTTCGACCGTGATCACGCCTTCATTGCCGACTTTTTCCATCGCCTTCGCGAGGATGTCGCCGATTTCTTTCTCGCCGTTCGCCGAGATCGTGCCGACTTGCGCGATTTCGTTCGACTTCGAGATTTTCTTCGCGCGCGACTGGATGTCCGCGACGACAGCGGCAACTGCCTTGTCGATGCCGCGCTTCAGGTCCATCGGGTTCATGCCGGCGGCGACCGACTTCACGCCTTCGCGGAAGATCGCCTGCGCCAGGACGGTTGCGGTGGTGGTGCCGTCGCCAGCCATGTCGTTGGTCTTGGAAGCGACTTCGCGCACCATCTGCGCGCCCATGTTCTCGAAATTGTCATCGAGCTCGATTTCTTTCGCGACGGTCACGCCGTCTTTGGTGATGCGCGGCGCGCCGAAGGATTTCGAAATGACGACGTTGCGGCCCTTGGGACCGAGGGTGACTTTCACTGCGTTCGCAAGCGTATCGACGCCTTTCAGCATCTTGGCGCGCGCTTCGGCAGAGAATTTGACTTCTTTAGCAGCCATGTTGTGACTCCTTTAAATTACTTGTTAAGCGGCTTTAGATTTTTTTTTGGTTTCGGC
>DASPMW010000123.1:0-6678 GCA_035626855.1 Patescibacteria group bacterium | reverse complement strand
TCGCCTTCAGGACCGGATAAGCCTGCAGCGTCATCGACAGCATGCGGGTCGGAAAGAAACTGTAGTCGCAAACGAGCACGACCGGTCTCGCCTTGTCGGCCGCCAGTACGGGAAGCGTCTTCTCGGTCAGGTCGGTAAGCGGCGCGTTGACCGACCCCGCGAGATGCCGCTCGGCGAAGGCTTCCTTGTTGCGCACGTCGAGAATGGTGACAGGCCCATTTTCCTTGAGTGCGAGGAACCCGGTGAGGTCGAGTTCCTCCGCCGTGTCGGGCAGTGCTTCTTTGAATTGGTCGAGACTCACGATCCCCGGCTGGTCGGCTTCGGGTGCGCCGAACGCGCCCTGCTGAGTCGCGACTCCCATAAACATCAGTGAAATCAACCCAATCGCAATCGGCAGGAGATGGATGTGGTGGCGCATAAAGGTCCTTCGGCATAGGTGAAGCGGGGTGAGAAGTGCCATGAACTTAACGAAATGTAAACTATTCCCCGCTCTGGGGTGTTTGCATAAGTAATTGAATTGCCCCAGTTTCACATCCGATCAAGATATTTAATTACGTGAAACTTTAACTTCTTGTTCATAAATGCCCTTGACCGTCTTTCTGTAAAATGTTTTACTATTAACATAAGACGTTAACGAGACATTAAACAAAGCGGTTAACGGGGCGTAAGACACCACGGAGAGCACAGAAGAAGAAATTTAAAACAAGAATAAGGGGAGTGACTTCAAATGGCTAAAATCCTGATCGCAGAACACAACGCAACCACAGCCGCCTACCTGGCCGCCGCGCTGAAGAAGGCCGGCAACGCCGTCGAGAGCGTCGACAACTGCCTCGACGCATGGCGCGTCTCCTCGCGTGACGCTTATGACGTGTTGCTCGTCAACGTCGTGATGCCCGGCATCGACGGCTTCGTCCTCGCCCAGAAGGCGCTGCAGGACAATCCCGGCCTCCAGGTCATTTTCATCACCGGTTTCGCAGGCGTCGCGATGGATACCCATGCAACGCCCGCTTATGCCCCCGCCCCCGTCACCACGCGCCCGTTCCACCTGAAGGAAATCGCGAGCCGCGTGCGCTACCTGATGGGCCAGGGCAGCCTGCCGCTCAAGGCGCCGATGCAGGCGGCGGACAGCAACATTATTTACGCGGATTTCGCGCATAAGCCGGCGCGCGCGCAGCAGCTTTCGTAAGTTTCCCCGACTGGACCCCCAACGGAGACAATTCCCCCTCCGTACCCCTGCTCCCAGACCGCCCCCCCGGTCTGGGAGCAATCTTTTATGCATGATTCCCGTTCACGGCCTGTTTTTGCCGTGATTCCAGCGGATTACGATTGGACTTGCATAAAAAGGAAATGCCGTGCTAATAAAACGGCCTGACCACGGACACATAGCTCAGCGGTAGAGCACTATCTTGACATGGTAGGGGTCACAGGTTCAATCCCTGTTGTGTCCACCACTTCCCCCGAGGGGACCCGAATGAAAGCGCCCCTCAACCCCGCCCCGACCCTTTTGCAAACGCTGCGCCGCGACGCCATCGCGCACCTGACCCATGGCCGCTTTGCGCAAGGCATCGAACTTTTGGAGCAAGCGGCGGCGATGAGCCCCTCCTCGGGCGAGTTGCAGAACGATCTCGGCACCGCGCACTGGCAGGCCGGTGCGCCGGAGAAGGCGGAGCAGCATTACAAAAAGGCCCTGCAGCTTGCGCCGAAGAATGCCTATGTGCTGAACAGCTATGGCGCTTTCCAGCTGGAGCAGGGGAAACACGACGAAGCCGCCAAGGCGCTGGCCCGTGCGCTTCAGCTCACGCCCGACAATGCCGAAGTGCTGAACAATCTGGGGCTGCTTGCCTATCGTCGCGGCGACATGGCGGAAGCGGAGAAGTTTTTTATCGCGGCCATCCGCCGCGCCCGGAAATGGCCCAATCCCCATGCGAACATCGGTAATGTCATGCGCGACACGCGGCGCGGCGAACTTGCCGAACGCGCCTACCGGCAGGCGCTGACGCTTGCGCCCGGCCACGCGCAGGCCTGGCGCGATCTGGGGGCGCTTTATGCGACGTCCGGCCGGTATGCCGACGCAACACAGGCGCTCGAAAAGGCGACGGTCCTGCACCCGCAGTTGCAGGTGGCCTGGTCTGACCTGCTGGAAATCTACGAAAAGACCAACCAGATGGCGGCAAGCGCGGAGACGATCGCCCGCGCGCGCGCCCAGTTTGCCGACAGCGCCGTCATCGGCTTCCACGAAGCGCGGCTATTGCGCCGCAAGGGCGACGCCGCAGCCGCGCGCACGCTGCTGGAACGCGTCGCGACCGGGCTGCTGACCGATGCTCCCGAAAACGCGCCGATATTCTATGAGCTCGGCCAGATCTACGACCGGGAGAATAACGCCGCCAAGGCTTTCGAGGCCTTCACCACCGCAAACCGGTGCAAGGCGAAAACCGCGCCCGCGCATCTGCGTCCCGACATCTTCCCGATATTGGCGGCACGCCTGCAGGAGAAATTTGCCTCCGGCATGATCGCGGGACCGCTGCCAGAAGGCGATAATGCGGACCCCGTCTTTCTGGTCGGGTTCCCGCGCTCTGGCACCACCTTGCTGGACCAAATTCTCGCGAGCCACCCGTCGGTCGCGGTTTCGGAAGAACAGCCCGCGGTTGACAAAATGATTCACTATGTCGTGAAAAAATTCGGCAGCGCAGGCCCAAATGACCCGCCGCTCGGCGACGCCGCCTACCCGGATGCGCTGCCCCGCCTGACTGCCGAAGATATCGCCGAAATGCGCGTGCGCTTCTTTGCGGCGCATGGCGGCTCGCCGGCGAAGCCGGTGTTTGTGGACAAGCTGCCGCTGAATATCCTGCATGCGGGCCTGATCCGGCGGGTCTTCCCCCGCGCGAAATTCATCCTGGCGCTGCGCCACCCCTGCGATTCCGTGCTGAGCTGCTTCATGCAGGATTTCGACCTGAACAGCGCGATGCTGCGTTTCTGCGATCTTGAAGAGTCGGCGCGCTTTTATGATGAAGCATTCAGCCTCTGGGCGCATTACGCCCGGGTGCTGCCGCTTGACGTGCACATGATCCGGTATGAAGATGTCGTTGCAGATTTCCGGCCGACGGTCGCGTCGCTGCTGCAGTTCCTCGGCCTGCCCTGGGATGACGCCGTGCTGGAGTATGATAAGACAGCCCGCGCCAAGCCCGTCATCCACACACCCAGCTATCACCAGGTCACCGAGAAAATCTATACCCGCGCGAGCGGGCGTTGGCTGCGCTACCGTGAGCAGCTGGAACCCGTTTTCGGCATCCTGCGTCCCCATGCGCTCGCGCATGGCTATAAAATGGATGAAGCTTAGAAATTACCGGCGCAGTGTCGCGAGGTAGTCATGGGACGGCCAGTAACGCACGCGCCCGGTATCCACATGTACGAACTGGTCTTCCGCGTAATAGCCGACGCCGCCGCCCTGCAGCAGGGTCGCAATGTCGCGCAGCTCGCGTGTGGTGAGGCCGGGCACCCGTATATCGATCGCCTTGCCTTGGGTATGCTGGGAATTATCGGCTTGTCCGCCGCCCGCAGCGCGCAGCGAATCATTCGTTTCCGGCGCGCGGTAGGGGGAAATCACCTCGAACACGACATCGAGACCGGGATGACGCCGCTGGATCGCCGTCTTCAGCCGCCCAAGCAGGTCAAACAGCGCAGGATCCATATCGGCAATCTCGCCGCGCCTGAAATCACGCATGAACCAGTTGGCTTCGCGGGTGATCGACTGGCCGCGCTGGCGGGTGACGGTGATTGCTTCGTCGGTATGGAGGTTGCGAAAGCGAAGCGTATCTGTGCGAGCGGCCGCCGCCTGCGATGCCGCGGGAATAACAAATACCGCGGGCTGTAATCGCGCGCCATGCGTCACGACGGAGTCGGCGGGCGCAGCGGCGTTGTCCTGTTGTTCGGGGGTGGGCGGCGAATTGGTGGCGCAGGCGGCGAGGTTGAAGGCGAGCGTCAGGGCGAGGCCAGCTTTAACAAGTGATTTTGCTTTCATGCGATTCTCCTCCCGCCTTTAATGGCGATCGGTATTTATAGCAAAAATCAGTCTATTATGCAAAATGTTTTTAGATGATGACGTGGCGGCCAATCTCGATGACCCGGCCGACCGGAAGCTTGTAGAAATCGGTCGGCTCGGCGGCATGCTTCGACAGCCAGATATAGATGAGGTCCTGCCAGCCTGACATGCCGTATTTGGGGTGAGACTTGATCGAGCGGCGGGAGAGGAAGAGCGACGTGTTCTCCCAGTCAAAATCGATGCCGTTATTCACGGCGCGGTTCATCTTGATAAGTTCTTCCTGCACGTCGGGGTGGTCCTTATAGCCGAAGCGCAGCACGACGACGCTGAATTCTTCATTGAGGTGAGTGACGAGTGCGCGGTCTTCGGGCGCGATATGGGGGATAGGCTCGATCTTCACGGACAGGATGATATTGCTTTCATGCAGAACCTTGTTGTGCCGGATATTCTGCAGCAGGGAGGACGGCGTATGGTTTGGATCACCGGCGAAAAAGAACGCCGAGCCCTTCACGCGCTGCAGGTCCGGGTAGCGCGTGCGATATTCGGCGATGAATTTCTCGATCTTGACCTCGCGCTTGCGGGCGCGGGAGGAGAGGATGAAAGTACCCTGAATCCATGTCGTCATCAGCACCATCAGCAGGGACGCGATCACCAACGGCACCCAGCCCCCCTGCATGAGCTTCAGAAGGTTGGACCCGAGGAACAGCAGATCGAGCGCGAGGAACACGCCAAAAACGGCCACCGCCTTGATGAATTTCCACTCGCGGATCTGCCAGACGACGAAAAAGCCCATGATGGCGTCGACGCAGAGAGCACCCGCGACGCTGATGCCGTAAACGGCGGCAAGGCCCGAGGATGAACGGAACAGCAGCACGAGGAAGATGACACCGCACATAAGGATGTAATTGACCTGCGGCAGGTAAATCTGCCCGGAATGCTTATCCGAGGTATGCATGATTTTCATGCGCGGGAGGAGCCCCAGGTTGACCGCCTGGCGCGTCAGGGAATAGGCACCGGTGATCACGGCCTGGCTCGCAATAACGGTCGCGCAAGCGGCAAGGATGACCAGCGGCAACTGCAGCGACGGGCCAACCATGTTGAAGAACGGGTTCTCGCGCGCCTCGGGGTATTTCATGATCATCGCGCCCTGGCCGAGGTAGTTCAGCGCGAGGCACGGGAAAACATACCAGAGCCAGGCGAGCTGGATTGGCTTGCGCCCGAAATGCCCGAGATCCGCATAAATCGCCTCGGCCCCGGTGACGCAAAGGAAAATGGCGCCCAGCGTGACGAAGGCGATGTGGCCATGCGTGACCACGAAGCGCGCCGCGTGAAATGGGTTAACTGCCGCAAGAACGGCGGGATCATCGGAGATATGGGCGGCGCCCATGATCCCGAGCGTGCCGAACCACAGCAGCATGATCGGCCCGAACAGCTTGGACACGCTCGCCGTGCCCTTGTACTGGAAGAAAAACAACGCGCATATGATCACCAGTGTGACCGGCACGACATAGGGCGCGAAACCGGGCGCGACGACCTCCATCCCTTCAACCGCGGACAGCACCGAGATAGCAGGGGTAATAATGCTGTCGCCGTAAAACAGCGCCGCGCCTGCCATGCCGAGAAAAAGGAAGCCGATCGTGTTGCGGTAGATCACGCTGCGCGCGAGCGCCATGAGCGCAAGCGTCCCGCCCTCGCCCCGGTTGTCGATACGCAGCAGCACGGTCACATATTTCAGCGTAACGATCAGGATCATCGACCAAAGAAACAGGGAAAGGATGCCAAGGACATCATCGAGCAGAACCGGCACCTCCGTGTCGCCGCCGGTGACCGCGTGCACCGCCTCCCGGAAGGCATAGAGCGGGCTTGTCCCGATATCGCCATAGACGACCCCGATCGCGCCGACGGTTAGAGCCATGATGCCGGTCTGGTGACCGCCATGAGAGTCGGAAGAGGAAGATGCGGATTGCATTGTTGTTCTTGCTTGTTATGGCATCCCGTCAGGCGGGCGAATGTCTCAGGACTGTTTTAGCGCAGGGCGGCAGGGCGGCAACTGAAATCTTTGTTTTTTACATAACATCTGATGATTATACGGCGCTGTCAGTTCGTTACGTCACCATCGCGCGCTTCCCCGAATTGCGTTAGCCTGTGCCGGCAAGGAGAAAATCATGGCACAGGCAACAGCGACTCCCCTCCCCCAAGCGCTTCCCGCGAACCCCATCATCATGATCCCCGCCCGTATGGCCTCGACGCGGCTGCCGAACAAGCCGCTCGCGGATATCGCGGGGCTGCCGATGATCGTGCAGGTGTTGCGCCGCGCGGAGGAAGCCCAACTGGGCCGCGTTGTGGTCGCCTGCGCGGAAGAGGAAATCAAGGCCGCCGTCGAGAAAGCGGGCGGCGAAGCGGTGCTGACGCATCCCGCCCTGCCCTCCGGCTCCGATCGCATTCTCGCTGCGCTCAAGACTCTGGACGCACAAGGCCGGCACGACGCGATCATCAATGTGCAGGGCGACCTTCCGACGCTCGACGCCGCTTTGATCAAGACCGCCTTCGACCTGCTGCAAAACCCGCAGACAGATATCGGCACGCTCGGCTGCATCATCACGAAAGAGTCCGAAAAGGGCAATCCCAATGTCGTGAAA
>DASPMW010000122.1:0-11881 GCA_035626855.1 Patescibacteria group bacterium | reverse complement strand
ATCAATCTTGAGAGGGACGCATGAAAAGCAAAAGCATTTTAGGTGCCGTCATGGCGCTTGCCCTGATGGGCAGCACGGCCGCAATCGCTGACAACGATCATTGGCGGCATCATCACCGCCATGGCAACGACCGCTCCGAATGGGTGCATGAACGCAACGAAGCGCGCAGGGAAGCCCGAAGGGATGCCTATCGGGAAGCGCGCCGGGAAGCCTGGCGGGAAGAACGCGCGCGCCAACGCTGGGTGCGCGGACATTCCTGGCCCTCGGAGTACCGCTATAACAAATATATCGTAAGCGACTGGGAGGCACGCCGGCTCCGCCGCGCGCCGGTCGGTTACCGCTGGTACCGCGCCGATGATGAATACGTTCTTGTCCGGCAGAAGGACAACGTCATCTCGGATATCGTGAGCGCGCTTGTCCAGTAAGTAACATTCCTCGAAATTGAAACGGCGGTTCTGCTCCTTTCAGGACCGCCGTTTCTATATGGGCTACTTTGTGTTTGTTTTAAACGACGTTCAGTAACTCAGCCTGGACCTTCAGCATCCGCGCCCGCTGCCGCCGCCTGATGCACCACGCGGCAAGGCAGAGACCGGCAACCGAGAGCCAGCCGGCAAGCGCGACCAGCACCGCCTGCACGCCCCACAGGTCCGACACCTTTCCCATCAGCATGCTGACAGGAATGAACAGCAGCGAAACCAGCAGACTCTGCGTCGAGAGGATCGTCGCGCGACGATCCGACCCGACATGTCGGTTGATCGCTTCGCTGACGCGGGGCGCGGTCATGCCGTAGATGCATGTGCCGCCCATCATCAGCAGGGCGATCCCCTGCCAGCCGAGATGCACGCTAGACCCCAGGCAGGCAGCAACCGCCGCGATCCATGCCAGGGTCAGCGCCTTGTAGGTGCCGACCCTGCCGTCAAGACGGTGCCCCATCTGGCTCGAAAAGCCGCCGATCACGAAACCGACCGCCATCAGCAGGCCGAAGCTTTCTTCCCGCAGTCCCATGGCCATGTAGTAGGGCTGCTGGGTCCACATGATGAGCTTCGTCGAGCAGAACATCACGCCCGCGAAGATCAGCAACAGGCCGACTTCGGGGTGAGACAGCGCGTAGCGCGTCGTCTCGATGATGTCGGCAACCGGATGCTTTTCGGGCCGCTTGCGGTGACGCTCCGGCTCCTGCAGGCTGCAGGCGACCATCACGCCGAGGCACTGCATCACGAGGCTGAGCAAGATGGGCAGCGCGTGGTGCACGCCATACATCAACCCGCCAAGGGTGCTCGCAAAGGCGACGGAATATAGTCCCAATCCGCCGCGCTTGCCTTCGCGCTTCCGGTATTCGCTCTCGCGGCCATCCGCCATGAGGCTTTCATAGAGGATCGCCGCGTTGGTGCCGTTCAGCAGGCAGATCCCGATGCCGATCACCGACTGCGCGAGCGCCGCCATCAACAGGTTGTGCGACACCAGCAGCAGGCCGTAGCCGATCATCTCGAGCAGCGTGCCGAGCGCGAGCACGGTCTTGCGCCGCCATTGGTCGGAGATCCAGCCGCAGGGCACATCGAGCAGCACCACGGTTGCGGCGAAGCAGGCTTCACCGAGCAGGAAATCCTTGAAGGTCAGCCCGATCTCGTCCCGGTAGAAGGGCATGATCACGGGAATGACAAAGGCCATGTTCACGCATACCGCGTGAAAATTCAAAAGCCTGATGTTGCGGTCGACACGCATGGGGTCCTTCCTTTCGTTTGCGTGCGAAAGGATGAGAGAACATGCCGATTTGTTTTCGGGGGAGTTCTGTCAGCCTTCCTTGGGGCGGCTGACAGGGATGATGCTTACATCAGTCTGGCAACCGTAGCGTGGTTTTGGTACCGGCGGTTTTCGCGAAAAGAGGGGCGTATGCCGCTTCACCGTTTTGTGGTGCGGAGACGTTCCAGCCCTGAATATGGGTCATGCGGTTTTGCATGGTTGTCCTCTGTTCACGCGCGGCAAAAGCGCCGCGTATTGTTATTCCAACACGGCTGCGGATTCGCGTCACGGCAAATTTGTTGCGCCGCACAAATTATTAGAATTGACATATAGCTATAATTTAATCATACTCGCGCGCGAGATCATGAAAAACCCACCCTGAAAAACCGGAGATTTACCATGCGTTCCGTCGCTGCAGCTCTTGTCCTTTCCCTGTCCCTGACTTCTTGCGCAGGCGGGCGCGGCCCGTCCTCGACCGACGGTTATGGCGCGCTGGCGGCGGCCGTGATCCTTGGCGCCGGCGTCGCGATCCTCGCGCATAACCGCTGATAGCCATGTCTTCAAAAAAAAGCCCAGCTGCGTGCCGGGGGGTATAGTGAGAGGGCGGGGACTTCCGTTTTCCGACCACACTCAAAGATATTGAACAGCCCCGACCAATGAATTGGTAGGGGCTGTTTTCTTATATATGGTTTCAGTGTTGGCCGATAATTTCCACTATGACGGGTGTTTTCTACCGTGAAGGACATGGTCTGCGACTATCGCTCGGAGACATTCGGATGCAATGGTTTCAAAAGTATCGGCAGGAAACTTTGCCTCCATAACCCCAGCGCCGTCTCGACGCCACAGTAAACGTTGCTCTGAATTACCTGAAACAAGAAAGACAAACCAGCCGTCAAACGAGCAAAGCCCCTCTTTTAGGTCGCAACCACCGTATTTAATAGAAAGGGCTTCAACCGTTTCCCAAGTTTCGTTATCGCCGCCATATATAGCGTTGTGCAGGACCCCAAAGGCCTCCTCCTTTGGCTGTGCAACTAGCTCAGGATGGTATTTTCTTTTGGCGTTTTTCAGTTCCACTTCTAACCAGTATTCGACTACACCCAAGAGCTGTAAATGCGGATTCGAAAAATCGCCAACGATGTGCCCGTTCGCCCACATGCAAAGTCGCGTTGAAAGCGAGGGCGGGGGCCCAACGATCTCGTATTCAATAGCAAGCTGATTTTTTGATCCAACTAGCACTGCGCAACAATTTTTCTAAATGAGTGATAAGGTTTCTTAAAACAAATTATTACTATTTTCGGTAGTCATGGCACTCCAAGTAACCGGCCCCCATGGCTTTTTGTCAGCGGCCTTTTTTGCTTCCTCGGCAGTCAGATATTCTCCAACCCAGAAAGGCCAGCAGGTGTAAAGGAAGCCATCCCGCGTTTCTGGGATCGGCATATTTTCATCAAGCTGGTCGTCTTCGTTGTAGCGCGAGCTGGCTTGACTTGCTGGCTTCGCCCAAATTGCTGCGTGCATCGTCACAGTACGATCATAAAGCCAAGTTCCTGTCGCGACCTTGCGCCAACCACGATTCCTCAACTGCTCATCAATCGCTTCGTAAATCATACCGTCAGCGTACATGCCCCCCGTTTTTCACAATCTGGCTTATCCAACATCTGGCTCATGATACGCTAAAGTCGTTCGACTCATCAAATACTCATGGGCGTGAATCAGCTGGGTTCCGGCATCTCTGTGTCCAGAAAGGATTTTCGCTAAGTTTGAAGGGTCAATTTCAAGGTTTGCAGCGAGGCTGCGAATTGAAGCTTTCCTTTCTTCCATCATGGCAGTGATTCCTTCACGCAATGATTGCTCAGATACGCTGGCATTTTCGAGAGCTTTCGCAGCCGAATGTAACTTAGCCAGTGTCTTTTCAGAGGGAATTATCCCTCCCTTGCCAATATCAGGTACATGACGTTCTGAAATCTTGGCGGCATCCGCAATGCTTTTCGCGCCGTGAGTTATAATGGCTTGCAACACCGCCTGTAATATTTCACTTTTCTGTTCCGGACAAATACCGTATTCAATTTGCGCGTCAGGGTCGATCCCAGTAAAAAAACTGCTCCTCCCATTTATTGGCTTCCTTGCCGATATGCTGAATGGACTTCACAACGATATGCCGCGGTTGCGTCTTTCCCTTATCAAGAAAATCGCCATCAGAAACTTGGTTTCAGGGTGCAAGTGATATTGTGCCAATCCATCCAAGTTATTTTTAACTGGTGCTGTTTGATCTTCTGGCCTGTGGCGCGGTCAAAACCTTGCGCCAATGCTTTGGCAGGGTTCCTATCATAAGGCGCGACAGGCTTTAATGACTTCAGCCCCGGTTTGGCCTGCATTGCGAGCAGGAAATTGAACGGGCGCACGCGATCGCTATAAGGTTTATTTTCATTATACCCCTCAAACCATTTTTCTAACGCGGGTGTTGTCGCGCCGTAGCGACTAACGGCGGGCATATTGAAGTTTTTAAGCTTGCTAAATTCCGGCTGCGTATTGTTACGGGCTGCATTTATGATTTCCAGCCATAAATCCTGCTGCCACGACTGAGCATCTTCGAGGGCAGATTTGTCGTTACTCTGGTACGGCGCGATAAGATGCCCAAGTCCATGTGCTGAAACTTTACGCAGAATAATTCTGCCATCAGAGTCAATATTGAAAAAAGGCATATCGCTTGGATGATACCGCATAGCAATAGAGCGGCTGCAATGCTGCCTCAAACTTCTTCTTTTCTATTGGCATAGCTTTGCCGCTCGGCCCATAGCACAAGTGCGGCTGCAATTGTTTTTCCTCCTCCATATCCAACTCGGCAAAAATACCGTAGCTTGTGGCATTGGCTAACATCTTGAGCGCGAGTTGTTGACTTTCAAGTGCAGTTTTTTTTGATCTTGAGTGGCTGTTTTAATTTCCTTTTCAACTTCGCTGCGTAAATCAATAAGCCGTTTAAAGAAATCGTTTTGGCTAGGGTCAACGCGGTATGCAGCATAACCCGTTATATCGACAGGATTGAGATTCTCTTGCATTGCTTCGGGTGTAAAAGTAACTGCTTGCAGAATTTTCGGCGCGCGACCTGTGATGCTTTGCAGAGATGCAGTCAACTAACGTAAACCAGAGCGGTGTTTGGCTGGTCAAATAATTTGAGCCGATTGTATACCCTAACACTACTGAGTTTCTTCAGCGTATGCACGATCACTGGTTTTAAAGACAGCCAATAAAAAAAACACGCCACAGCGCACGCAAGGCTCGGCGCAGGCGTGTTTTTTTCGCATATACAAGAAAATAGCCCCTACCAGTGAAGGTAAGGGCTGTTTCTATATCTTTGGGTGTGGTCAGAAAACGGAAGTCCCCGCCCTCTCACTATACCCCCCGGCTGCGGGCCGGGCTTTTTTTTATTTCGGGAGCGTCCAGTCGGGCCGCACCCAGTGGCAGGTATAGCCGTTCGGGTTTTTCTGCAGGTAATCCTGATGGTAATCCTCGCCCTCCCAGAATTTGGTGAAGGGCTCGAGTGTGGTCGCCACCTTGCCCGGCCATTTGCCGCTGTTGTTCACGGCGATAATGACATCCATCGCTGTCTTTTTCTGCTCGTCATTCATGTAAAAGATTGCCGAGCGGTACTGCGTGCCTTTGTCATTGCCTTGGCGGTCTTTGGTCGTCGGGTCGTGAATCTTGAAGAAATATTCCAGCAGCGCGCGGTAGCTGGTTTTCGCCGGATCGAACTCGACCTCCACCGCCTCCGCATGGCCGCTCTTGCTGTCATGGGTGTCGTCATATTTCGGATTGTCGAGATGGCCGCCGGTATAGCCGACGCGCGACGCTACAACGCCCGGCTGGCTGCGCAGTAGCTCCTGCATGCCCCAGAAGCATCCGCCTGCAATGATCATTTTTTCGGTCATGTTGATACTCCTTGCATCTGTTATTCGCTGGCTGCCGGCGATTAGTTACAGAACTTCATCCCGCGTCACCCTGGCAATCGTCAGCACGTAAACCTCGCCAGCACCCGCTTTTTTCAGCACCCTTGCGCATTCGTTGAGGGTGGCGCCGCTTGTGAAGACGTCATCGACCAGCACAATATTCTGGCCGCGCAGGTTGGCCTTTTCGTTCACCGCAAACGCGCCCCGCACGTTTTCGTGCCGTTCCTTGCGGCTGAGGCCCTTTTGCTTATCGGTATGACGGCGGCGGATCAGGCCATCGGGCAGGAAGGCCTTACCGGTATGCCTGGCGAGCGCTTCGCCCAATATCGCCGACTGATTGAAGCGGCGCTGCCACAGGCGCCGGTAGTGGAGGGGGACGGGGAGGACCACTTCCGCCCCCGCCAGAAGCTCTGCTCCGGCGCGCGCAAGCCAGGGTGTAAAGGTCTGTACGGCATGCAGCCGGTCGCCATATTTGAAATCGATCACAAGCTTGCGGCTGGCGTCGTTGTAAACGACGGCCGAGCGCGCGCGGTCGAATTCGGGCGCATTGTCGAGGCATTCGGCACAGATTGTCCCCGCCACCGCGCCGAAACCGAAGGGCGTGCCGCAGGTGTCGCAGAAGGGCGCGTCTATAAAGCTCAGCGTCGACCAGAAGGCGGGGGAGAGCATGCCGGGCGCATCGACCACGCGCCCCGAGCCAATGCAGCGCGGCGGGAGCAGCAAATTCAGCGTGGCTTTCCAAAGGCTTGCCAGCAGTACGGGTTTTTGCGGCGAACAGGTCATGGGCTTGAAATTTTGCCGTAAACATTCCAGATTATCAATGGCTAAGGCATTTTCCCTAAAGTTCTTGTTTTTCCCACATCATTATCTTAATATCTTTGAGTTTTAGCGGTTTAGGAGACGATGGGGGCGTCGCCTAAGGTATAATGGAGAAATTAACTGACTCCTCCCCGAGGCGGCGCAGTGTCGAAAGTTGACAGGACTGAAATCGCTGAACAGGTGGCAGCCAGCATCCGGAATTTCTCCGAGCTGGCGAAGGACGAAGCCACGCGCGCCCGCGCCGTCATCGAAATGCCCGAATTCATCCAGCAGAAGGCCGCGCTGATCTCGGCGCACTTCCTCCTGCCCGCGGGCGCGCGCGTTGTCGATATGGGATGCGAGCGAGGGGCGGTGACCTATGTGCTCGCGTTGCTGAACCCGCGGGTCGAGATCATCGGCATCGACATGGACCCGAAGGCGATTGATTTCGCCCGCAAGACCTACCGCCTGCCGAACCTTTCCTTCCGCACCTCCGACATTTCCATTCCGGAGCTGGAAGACGATACGGTCGACGGCATCATCAATTCAAACATGCTGCACCACATCTATTCGGCCAACAGCTATAACCCCGACGAGGTCACGGCGCTGCTGGAAAAGCAGATCCAGAAGCTGAAGACGGGCGGCACGATGCTGATCCGCGATTACATGATGCCGCCGGAAGGCGAATATGTGCTGCTGGAATTGCCAAATGTGCCGAGTCAGGGCAACACGCCGCTCGAGCTGTCCGATGCCGACCTGCTCGTCCACTTCTCGCAAAACGCGCGACCAATGGCGTCCGGCTGCGAAGGCTTCTTCATTGAGGAGCTGATGCCGCGCCGCGACGGCACGCGCCTGTTCCGCCTGCCGCATAAATGGGCGCTGGAATTCGTGCATCGCAAGAATTACCGCAAGGATTGGCAGTCGGAACTATCGCAGGAATATACATTCTTCACTTACCAGGATTACCGCCGCGAATTCGCGCGCCTCGGCATGAGGATGGTCTTCTCTGCGCCGCACTGGAACCAGTGGGTCGTGAAGAACTGCTTCAAAGGGCGCTTCCAGCTCTACGACGAAGGATATACGCCGCTGAACGCGCCGCCGACGAACTACTTCATTGTCGCCCAGAAAGTCGCGGATAAACAGTCTTTGGTGATCGAGGAGCGCCGCCCTTCGACCAAACCTGTCGGCGACCTGCAGATCATGGTGGTGCGCGACAAAAAATCCGGCGCGCTGCATGAACTCGTGAAGCGCCCGGGCGAATATTGCGACGTCGTGCCTTACCGCATCACGCCGGATAACCGCCTTGTGATATACGTGCGCTCGGGCTATCCGCGGCCGATTGTCAACGCGGTCGCGCGCGGATCGCACAACCTTGACGGCAAGAAATGGTCGGGCCACTTGGTGGAGCCGATCACGATGGACACGGTCAACATGACCGACGACGTCGAGGAAAACCGCAAGATGATTTTCGGCTATGTCGAAAATTACGCATCGCTGCGCGCGAAATCGGATGAAAGCTGGTATGTCGGCGACACCTATTTCCCGAGCCCCGACCGTATCGACGAGGCAATCGAGCCTGTGTTCATCGAGGTTGAAAACCCGCAGCGCACGACCTGGCCGATCAAGGAGGACAAGGAAGTCAACTTCACCGAGATCGGCATGGTGACGGAACTCGACGGCACGGACATCATTCTCGCCTCGCAGGTCGGTCTGCTGCCGGAGCCGCGCCTTGAGCTGCATGTATTCGAGCTGATGTCGCGCTATAACATTCCCTTCCCGCGCTGGATCGGCGAGGTCATGCCCAAGATGCCGGGCCAGCCCGTGAAGCCGAAAGACCCGGAAGACATGCTGGCCGATTGCGAGGCCTGCGAGTTCGAGGAAGAGCAGCGCGGCGCAGTCACGCTGAAGCCGGTCAAATCCGTCTTCGTCGAGGAAGGCAAGGTCGGCAAGGCTGCGCGCGGGCTGTCGGCGCAGGATATCGAATTCATCATGAGCGAGGACGGCATCGAGAATATCGCCGTCGTCATCCCGGTTTCCCGCGACTGGGACAACAACCTGCTCGTCTCGCTCGACCCCAAGATCCTGCCCGTGCCGAACCGGCTGGGCGGCGACGGCGCGATGCTGAATGCGCCCAGTTTCATGCTGCCGAAAAATATCCGCTCGATCGACGAGGCCAAGGCCTTTATCGCCGAGAAATTCCGCGTGCCCGTGGAGCAGGTGGGTAAGCTCGGCGAGAGTTATTTCACGCATACGGGCGTCACCCCGCAGCGGGTTTACCCATTCATTGTGTCATCGCCTCCGGAAGGCGGGAACGGCCCGAAGCGCGAATATGCGATGATCAAGCGGCTGTGGCGGCTCTGGGGCTTTACGCGGTTTTCGGGCACGCTCCTCAAGATGCTCGCCCGCACGCAGATGGCGATGGATTCGAACAGCGACATGAACCTGAGCCGTAGCCCGGTCAACCTGAAAAGCACCGGCTTCTCCCTGTCGACGGAGAAAACGGCGGTGGAAGCCAAGAACGTCGGCTATTCTGCCGCCCCGTCGCGCGTGCTGGGCCAACGCGGCGCCGCAGGCGGTGGCGGCGGCGCAGCGGCGAAGCCAGATGCCTACCAGCCGTACCAGCCGCCCCAAAACATCGATCCCGCGCTGCTGGAGCAGAGCAAGGCGGCGCAGGCCCTCATCGAGAGCATCGCCGCCCCCCGTATCGGCAAGCGGCTGATGGACAGCTATGCACAGGCGAAGAAATTGCTGAAAAACGGCAATGAAGAAATCCATATGCAGGAAACCGCGATCGTCGCCCAGATCGACAAGGATATCGTCGCCGTTGCCGACCAGCTCAAGAAAATCCGCAACGACAAGCTGATGACGCTGGAACTGCGCCCGCCGACGGATAAGGGCGGGAAGATTTAACGGTACTTCCTTCGGCGCACGCGGCGTCCTATAACAAGCCCATGACCAGCCCCATCCAAGTATTCGACCGCAAACTTCTCCGCCTTCGCCGCGAGCGCGCAGCGGCGGATATCGGTGGGTTTGACTTTCTGCTGACAGATGTCGCGTCGCGACTGGCGGACCGGCTTGACCTTATCAAAAAAGAATTTCCGACGGTGGTCGATCTTGGCGGGCATGGGGTAATGGCGCGCGCGCTCGCGGGCAGGGCGGGGATAGAGACGGTTGTAACCGCCGATGTTTCGCGTAGCATGGCGGCGCAGGCGGCGCAGGCGGCGCTCGGCGTCGTCGCGGATGAAGAATTCCTGCCTTTTAAAACCTGCAGCCTTGACGCGGTTATCAGCAACCTTTCCCTGCATTGGGTCAACGACCTGCCGGGCGCGATGGTGCAGATACGCCAGGCGCTGAAGCCGGATGGCTTGTTTCTGGCTGCCGTGCTGGGCGGGGAAAGTCTTTACGAACTGCGTGAATCGCTGATGACGGCGGAGCTTGCGGTGACAGGGGGCGCCAGCCCGCGCGTGTCGCCCTTCATCGATGCGCGCGATATGGGCGCGCTGCTGCAGCGTGCGCAATTCGCCCTGCCCGTCGTCGATAGCGATATCATCACCGTCGATTACTCCAACCCGCTGAAGCTGATGCAGGATCTGCGCGGCATGGGGGCGACGAATGCAATCGCCAACCGTCTGAAAAAGCCGACGCGGCGCGGTGTGATCTTCGAAGCCGCCAAAATCTACACCGAAAAATTCGGCGATGCGAAAGGCCGCGTGCCTGCCACCTTCCAGATCATCTACGCCATCGGCTGGTCGCCGCATGCCAGCCAGCAAAAACCCATCCAGCCCGGCAGCGCGAAGGTGAAGCTGGCCGACGCGCTCGGCGTGGAAGAAGTGAAGACGGGAGAAAAAGCGCGGCCATGATTGAGCCTGGCCTAGGGCGGGTTCGCCTTCTGCCACTCCATGACCCGGTCGTCGACGGCGGCGACTTGCTCGGGCGTCAACCGTCGCTTGGAATCATCGCGCGCACCTTCCGCGCCGGGAAGATACATATGATCCGCCTGGAATTGCAGCAATGATAGTGATAACCAGTAGTAAGCCTCGGCGAAGTCCTGCGGTACGCCTTCTCCCCGCCGATACATGATTCCGAGGGTAAATCTGTCATATCGGTTTTTCTCGGCCGATTTCAGCAATCTCTTTGCTTTCGCGGCGTCCTCGGGCCTGATCGGCACAACCTGGCCAGGAGGCGGCACCTCTGTCACCCGGGGGTCGTGCATCAGGCGCAGTACGCCGCTTTCGGCGCGCGAATCTTCCATGTAGTTCCCAACCAGCCAGCGAACGGAAAAGACCATGAAGACAATAGTGACGATCAGCGCGTAAAACACGGTGCTGACTTTGCCGACGGAGCTGTTGTCGCCTTTTTTGCGCCTGCGGCGGCGGCGTATAAAATAAATTCCAAAGAAGAATACAATAAAGCTGAGGATGCTTGCGGCGATGACCGCCAGCAGTGCGACGACCCCCATGAAAAATAAAGTTTCGATGCCACCATGAGCTTCGGCAGAGGTTGGAAACAGCAAGAAAATTGCCAACGGAAAAGCCCGAAATACGCGGCGCGGTGATACCATTTGCAGCTCCAGATTATTTAATCGCTGTCAAAAAATAATTCACGTCAAGATCAGCAGCGCTCATCGAAAAGCTGCGGGTGAAGGGATTATAGACGAGGCCACGAATATCGGTCACTTCAAGCCCTTTCGCCTGCACATGCTTTGCGAGCTCGGAGGGTTTCAGGAATTTCTGCCAGTCATGCGTGCCGGGCGGGACCCAGCGCAGGATGTATTCGGCGGCAACGATGCCGAGCGCGTAGGATTTGGCTGTGCGGTTGAGCGTGCTCATGACCAGCAGACCGCCCGGCTTGACCAGCTTTGCCAAGCCCGCCATGAATTCCTCGACATCGGCCACATGCTCGACGATTTCGAGCGCCGTCACGATATCGAATTTTTTGCCCTTTGCGGCCAGCGCTTCGCCGGTTGTCGCGAGATAGGTAATATCGAGACCATGCGCCGCGGCATGCGCCGTGGCAGCCTTGATATTTTCGGCGCCTGCGTCGACCCCTGTCACTGACGCGCCCATGCGATACAGGGGCTCCGCCACCAGCCCGCCGCCGCAGCCGATATCGGCGACACTTAAACCCTGCAGCGCCTTGACGCGGTCGGCCAGCCCGAAATGCGCGAGCGCCATGCGCCGGATATAGTCGAGCCGAACGGGGTTGAGCTGGTGCAGCGGCTTCATCGGTCCCGACTCGTCCCACCAGGTTGCGGCGATCGCGTCGAACTGGCGGATTTCCGCGGCATCGACGGTTGAACGGGCTGCGGGTTTTTTGCGCGTTTTCTTCATAGGGATTTTATAGCCGGTCGGAAGCCGCGAGGGGAGGGGTTTCGCGACCGTTAATTACCATAGACTAACTAT
>DASPMW010000121.1:0-6208 GCA_035626855.1 Patescibacteria group bacterium | reverse complement strand
TAAGGTTCTTCGCGTTGCGACGAATTAAACCACATACTCCACCGCTTGTGCGGGTCCCCGTCAATTCCTTTGAGTTTTAACCTTGCGGCCGTACTTCCCAGGCGGTGTGCTTAACGCGTTAGCTGCGTCACCGAAGAGTGAACTCCCCAGCGACAAGCACACATCGTTTACGGCGTGGACTACCAGGGTATCTAATCCTGTTTGATCCCCACGCTTTCGTGCCTCAGCGTCGATGTTGGTCCAGATAGCCGCTTGCGCCACTGGTGTTCCTGTCAATATCTACGCATTTCACTGCTACACTGACAATTCCGCTATCCTCTCCCAAATCCGAGCCTGGTAGTTTTGAAAGCAATTCCAGGGTTGAGCCCTGGGCTTTCACTTCCAACTTTCCAAGCAGCCTACGCACGCTTTACGCCCAGTGATTCCGAATAACGCTCGCCCCCTTCGTATTACCGCGGCTGCTGGCACGAAGTTAGCCGGGGCTTATTTTCCGACTACAGTCATTATATTCATCGGCTAAAGAGTTTTACAACCCGAAGGCCTTCATCACTCACGCGGCATGGCTGGATCAGGCTTGCGCCCATTGTCCAATATTCCTAACTGCTGCCTCCCGTAGGAGTCTGGGCCGTGTCTCAGTCCCAGTGTGGCTGATCGTCCTCTCAGACCAGCTATAGATCGTCGCCTTGGTAAGCCATTACCTTACCAACTAGCTAATCTAGTGCGGGCTAATCTTTTGGCGATAAATCTTTACCCCGAAGGGACCATACGGTATTAGCTTTCGTTTCCAAAAGTTGTTCCGTACCAAAAGGCATATTCCCACATGTTACTCACCCGTGCGCCACTCTGTATTGCTACAGCGTTCGACTTGCATGTTTTAGGCCTGCCGCCAGCGTTCATTCTGAGCCAGGATCAAACTCTTAAGTTGAATTTGATCTCTTGACTTATAGATGTCAAAGGATCTCGATTTTAGTACTTGATTGAGACCTGCTTTATTGTCTTTTTGCAAAGACAATCACTGTTAAAACAGAAGCTTGTACGCTTCTGTGTTGAGACAAAATCCGTGAGGGACTTTGTCTCGGCTGTGCTGAGATACTCAGAAGCAGGTCAGTTGAACGTTTAACACGATCAGCAAACCGCTGCCTGCGTATCTCTTCTCATCGATCTACAATGTTCAATAACCGGCGGCCATTTTCAGGCCGCAAAACTCTCCCCGTCTAAAACCGAAGTTTTTCGTTTCGGAGAGAATCTGTCAGAGCCAGCAATCTAGAAGGAAGTTCCTTCCGGGTCAACAGGAATTTGCGATTTATTTTTCGCTCTTTCCTGAAGGCTGACCGGGCGAGCTGCCCGCGACAGAGTTGAGGTTATACGGATCGATTCAGCTGAAGTCAAAACCTTTTTTGAATTTTCTTCAAACTGTTGAAATCTAACGGTATTTCCCCGGTTCGTCTTAAGTGATATATAACAGCCGTTCCGCTTTTCAACACTCCGGAAACATAAATTTCACAGATTCTTGAACGCAGACCGAGTATGTGGAGTTAGTACGCCCTGCCCCGCCGTCAAGAGTAGCTCTATTCGAAGGTTTTGGCGGGCTTTTAACGGTCGTAGGGACAATAGCTCAGGGCAGTCCCGGGATTTTCGGCAGCAGGCCGGAGGGCGCATTGGTTTTCCGGTTACGAAACAATACGTTTTTCGCCTGGTCAATATCCGGGCGGTCTTTGGCGCGGTTGAACTTGTCCTTGAGCTCCAGCACCCACTGCTCCTCCATCACGCGCAGGCCGTCAACGCCATGCGTAATGCCTTCCAGTTCCCGCGCTGTCTGAACCTCGGGTCCTACGGGCCAGCAGGTTGTGACATCAAGCAGGTCGCCTTTATTCTGCTTCAGCTGCAGCGAGATGAGATAGCCGCGCGCGAGATTAGAATCAGTGATAATGCCGAGTTCACGGGCACGTTCCCGCGCCTCGCCGACCACCAGAATGTCGAGATCCTGCGGCTTGCGTGCGATGAGCCCGTCAAAGCCCCGGTTCAGGGCCGTCGTGGAGAGCATATAAAGCGAGGCGCTTCCGGCGATCGCAAACTCGTCCTTGCGCCAGTCCAGCGCGAGCAGCGTCTCGAACGGATCGGCGAGAACCGTGCCGTCGAAGAACTTCGAGCGCGTATCTGACATGCGAAGCGACATGGCGTTATTATCGCAGGCCGGGGTTAAAACCCTGTAAATGCGTTGATATAGCAGCGATTTTAGCCCCGCTGGGCGAAAACCTGGCCGACTTTTGATACCAGCGGCCGCTGTGCCGCTGCTGCGATGAACCTGCCGGCTTCCGCCACCTTTTCAAGGTCCACGCCGGTTTCGATGCCCATCCCCTGCAGCATATAAAGCACGTCTTCGGTCGAGACATTGCCTGTGGCGCCCTTCGCATAAGGGCAGCCGCCAAGGCCGGCAGCGGCGGAATCGACGACGCTCACCCCCTCCCCCAGCGCGACCACGAGGTTCGCGAGCGCCTGGCCATAGGTGTCATGAAAATGCGCGGCCAGGTGCTGCACGGGGATTTCCGGCTTCAATGTCTGCACCAGGTTGCGCGTTTTCACCGGCGTTCCGGTGCCGATCGTGTCACCGAGCGAGATTTCGTAGCAGCCCATGCCGAACAGTTCTTTCGCGACGCGCAGCACCGCAGCCGGGTCAATCTCCCCGTCATACGGGCAGCCGAGCACGCAGGATACGTAGCCCCGCACCCGGATGACATGCTTCTTGGCTTCCTCAATCACCGGGCGGAAACGCGCGAGGCTCTCGTCGATGCTGCAATTGATATTGCGCTGGCTGAAGCTTTCGGACGCAGCCGCGAAGACCGCAATTTCCGTCACGCCTGCGGCGACTGCCGCCTCCATCCCCTTCATATTGGGGACGAGAACGGGGTAGCTGACATTGGGTTTTTTCGCGATGCCGGCCAGCACTTCCGCGGTATCCGCCATTTGCGGCACCCATTTCGGGGAGACGAAGGCACCCGCCTCGATCGTGCGCAGCCCGCTCTCCGACAGCATGTCGATGAATTTGATTTTCACGGCGGCGGGAACGGTGTTCTTCTCGTTCTGCAGCCCGTCGCGCGGGCCGACTTCGACGATACGCACTGTTTTCGGATAGGTTGTCATGCCGCCCGCTTGATCATTTCGACGAAGGTGGTGAGCGTGTCGACGGCCTCGTCGCCGCCGCGCTCCTTCCAGAAGAAATGGATCTGGCTGTTGATGATGTCAATCTCGAGGTATTCGCGCGGCTCGCCGAGGCTGCGGGCGATCGAGGCGAGGACGGAGCGCATATCCTCGCTGATCCGCCCCTCTTTTTGCACCAGCACCCATCCGGATTCATCGATGCCCGGCGATGTTTCGCCGGGACGGCAGAGCAGCGAAAACTGCGCGCGGCTGCGGATGTTTTCCGGCCAGTGATAATCCGCGCATTTACCGGCGCTCAAAACATAGATGCTGCCCTTGCCGAATTCGGGAATGTCGCGCTCCACGTCATCGACCTGGAAACCGGCCGCAAGCGCAGCGTCCCGCGCGCGGCTGCGGCCGCGCTTGGCCGACACCTTGCCGCCCGCGCGCGCAATCGGGCTTTTTAGTCGCTTGACGAACCAGACGATGCCGATAAAGCCGATCACCATCAAGGCCGCAATCAGGAAGCCCAGCATTTCCGGCGGAACGATGCCCTGGATATGCCGGACAATCTCGTCCGCCTGTTTTTGGATTTCGTCGCTTTGCTGTGCGCTCATTTCAGGGAAATCAGCTCGTATTTCTCGTTCACCTGGTCGCCGACGCCGGCATGGATCTTCTCGACGATGCCATCGGCGGGCGCGATAATGGTGTGTTCCATCTTCATGGCCTCGACGATAACGAGCGGCTGGCCCTTGCTCACCTTGTCGCCCAGCTGCACACGCACGGCGACGACTTTGCCCGGCATCGGCGCGGTCAGACATCCGCTGCCGCCCTGTTCGCCCTCTTCATAGGCGAGCGGATCGCGATACTGCAGTTCCTCGGAATGGCCGTTATAAAGCAGCGTCAGGTGGCGGCCTTCATGCAGCAGGACCGCATTGTATTGCTCCCCCGCCAGCCGCGCATCGAAGCTCATGTCATACATCGCGGGCGCGATATGCGCCGCGATTTTCTCGCCGTTCACCGTGAGTTCCGGGTGGTCGATGCCGTTTGCCGTCGAAACGCCGACCGCGATTTCTTTGCCGTCGTTCTCGAATACAAAGGTATCACCGCCCGCGCCCGCGATGCGCCAGCCGGATAAATCATTCCAGGGGGAACCGGCGTCCTCATATTTCGGCTGCACATCCCGCTCACGCAGAAGCCCCAGCGCGGCAAGCGCATAGGCCGTGTTTGACGGCGCTGCTTTCGGCGGCAGCAGTTCCGCCTCGTGTTTCTGGATGTAGGAGGTGCTGACCTTGCCCGCCTTGAAATCCGCGCTGTCGAGCAACCGGCGCAGGAAGACAAGGTTGGTTTTCGGTCCTGTCACCAGCGTCTGGTCAAGCGCGCCCTTCAGGTTGGCGATGGCCGCGTCGCGGTCCTTACCCCAGGCGATGATCTTCGCGATCATCGGGTCGTAGTGAATCGAAATCGTGTCGCCATTGCCGAACGGCGCTTCGCGCACGCCGGTGTCGACGCGCACGGCGTCGGATTCCATCGGAAAACGCAGGTATTTGATCTGCCCCGCGCCCGGCAGGAAGTTGTTGGCCGGGTCTTCCGCGTAGAGGCGCACTTCCATCGCATGGCCGTTGATTTTCAGGTCATCCTGCGTAAAGGCGAGTTTGTGCCCCTCGGCCGCGCGGATCTGCTGCTCGACGAGGTCGAGGCCAGTGATGTATTCCGTGACCGGATGCTCGACCTGCAGGCGCGTATTCATTTCCATGAAATAGAAATTTTCCGACGCATCGAGCAGGAACTCGACCGTGCCCGCGCCCACATAACCGATAGCCTTGGCAGCGGCCACCGCCGCCTCGCCCATTTTCCTGCGCGTCGCTTCCGACAGCCCGGGCGCCGGCGCTTCCTCGAGAACTTTTTGATGTCGACGCTGGATCGAGCAATCGCGCTCGAACAAATACACCGTGTTGCCGAACTTGTCGGCGAAGACCTGAATTTCAACGTGGCGCGGATTGACGAGGTATTTTTCGATCAGCACATGATCGTCACCAAAGGCGGCCTTCGCTTCGCGCCTCGCGCCCTGCAACTGCTCGCTGAACTGGCCCGCGTTTTCAACAACGCGCATGCCCTTGCCGCCGCCGCCCGCGCTTGCCTTGATGAGCACAGGGAAGCCGATTTTCTCAGCCTCGCCGGCCAAAAACTTTTCTTCCTGCTTGTCGCCGTGATAGCCCGGTACCAGCGGAACTTTCGCGCGCTCCATCAGCGCTTTCGCTTCCGACTTGCCGCCCATCGCCAGAATCGCTGCCGGGGGCGGGCCGATGAAAATCACGCCGGCTTTTTCGCAGGCTTCCGCGAATTCCTCGTTCTCCGACAAAAAGCCGTAACCCGGATGCACCGCATCCGCGCCGCTTTTCTTGGCGACCTCGAGGATTTTTTCGGCGACAAGGTAACTCTCGCGCGCCGCCGCCGGACCGATGTGATAGGCCTCGTCCGCCATTTCGACGAAGAGGGCCTTCGCATCGGCCTCGGAATAGACGGCGACTGTCTTGATGCCAAGCCGCTGGCAGGTGCGCATGACGCGGCAGGCGATCTCGCCGCGGTTGGCAATCAGAACTTTCTTGATCATCGCGGGACTGGTTATTTCAGGCCGTCGATCATGCCGCGGGGGACTTCGATCACGAATTCATCCGCGCCGACGCGGCCTTCGACCGCTGCCATGGCTTCCGCCGACAGCTTCTTGCCGATGATGACGTAGGAGCTTTCGGTCTCGAGCACGGCAGGGCATGCCGCGCAGGTCGAGCAGACGAATTCGGCCGGGGTGACGTCTTTGAATTTCATGATGTTTCTCCTGTTGAAAAGTGGTGCTTGAGAGTACCCCTCCCTACCCGTGAAAACAACTCGTGTTCGTTTCATTTGACGTAATATTCCCAGCGATTCCCCGTTTATACTCATTATGACTATAAACGGTTTGACAGAACGCGAATCTGTCCTTAAACTTTCCTTAACCACACATCTCAGGGAGCACAGGATTATGACCGCGGAACACAAGCACGGGCTGGTAGCAGGACATGGTTTTGGTCCG
>DASPMW010000120.1:0-16572 GCA_035626855.1 Patescibacteria group bacterium | reverse complement strand
GAAATAGCGATCATACTTGGCATTTCAAAGCATACGGTGAACATCCACGTCGCGTCTGTCCTGAAAAAATTCGATACAGGAAATATAACGGTAGCTGCATTGCGCGCGCTTCACATGGGCATTATTCAGGTCTGAGCGGTATAGCTATTTAGCGCTAGTTTACTGATCTCGGTGGTGCATTAAACTCTTAATGCTCTCATTTCTACGAGCCATTCCCCCTACCTCCGAGAATTCAGGACAGCCTTGATAGAAGCGTTCATCGAGACATCTCTGGAAATAAATGACCTGGATGCGCTTATTGCATCATTTCGAGCGGCTTTAGCCAGGATAGGGTTCGACAGGGTCACGTTTGCATTGTTATCCGTACATAAAGGGCTTGGAAACCACTTGGCATATCCCCAGATCGTCTTCAGCGATCTTCCGCAAAGCTTTTTGAAAGATTACTCCCAAAAAAAACTCTATGTGATAGACCCGCTTCGGGCGCGGGTGTTTATTTCTGATCGGCCGTTCAAATGGGCGGACGTTGCGGCGCGGGGGCTTACGAAACGCCAGGCTGATTTCATAGCTGCAATCAGGGATGCCGGCTTTTACGACGGCGTCTCCATTCCGCTCCGCGGGCCGAGGGGCGCTGTCGCTGTTGTTGGCGTTGCAAGTTCAGAGGTGAGGGATGCCGCTCCGATCGTCATGACAATGGCCAGTTTGCTGGCGCATCAGTTTTATTCTTCTTACCTGACAATGAACCGCAATTCCGAAGAGGACACACCGATCAGGCTTTCCAGCCGGGAGGCGGAGATCCTGCAATGGTGCGCAGTCGGTAAAACGCGGGGTGAGATTGCCGCTATCCTTGGCATCTCAACCCATACGGTCAACATTCACGCCGCCAGCGCACTTCGGAAGTTTGGCACCAACAAAATCACCGTCGCGGCAGTCGAAGCTCTGTTCCGCGGTTTGATCCAGATATGATCTAGCTGATAACAGCTACTTCCCCTATCTCGCCAAAGGGTCTACACCATTCAAGCGCGCACGCATCCCCGCGCTAAGGGCAATTCGGGAAAAAATCAATATTCAACGGCTTATCCTGCCTCCAGGCAGGATTCGCGTCATTAAACCAGCAACGGAGAATCATTCATGGCTACCATCACCACCAGCGGCGACCTCACAACCGTATTTGCAACTGACGCGTCTGTCATTGACGCCTTCGCCACGGCTGCAGACGCGTTCCTGGTGGCTTCCTATGCTGATCTCCTCGCGGCCTATGATGCGGGGGGTTCCGAGGTAAATATTACTACTAACGACCCGACGAGCATCATTGGCACAATCCAGGACACCGGCCCTTATGACGGCTACACCTTTTCCTTTACGGGCACTGATTTCAATACCGCGACTGGTACCATCACCGAGATCGAGTTAACCAACGGCAGCAACACGTTCACCTTGACTGGCTCTTTCACACTGGACACGGCAACCGGGGTCATTACCGCAGGCACTCTGACTTCCGTGGACGTTGAAACCTCGACCGGCGGCCATACCTACACCGGCACGGGCCTGGTCCCTGACTTTGCCACCGACATTTCCTTCTCCGGCGGCGTAATAAACTCCGAGTCGATCAGCGACGGTGCGACGACGCTGACAATCAATGGCACTATCGACCCAACTGACGACACGGGCAACGTTTCGACTTTCGTGCTGACGAACGGCACGGACAGTGTCACCGTAACGGGTCCTCTGGCTGCGTCCGATCTTTATGACGCGATCGATGCTGCAGTCCTTGCCGCAGACGATATCGGCGCGATCTTTACTGACCAAGCCATCGGCGGTACCCTCTTCGTCAGCGACGATATCCTGAACGTATCCGGCTCGACTGTCTGGCACGGCTTCAATGGCAATGACTCGCTCACAGGCGACGGCGGAAATAATACGCTCGACGGCGGCGCAGGCACGGACACCATGGACGGGGCTGGTGGCAATGACGTATACAGCGTCGACAGCAACACCGATGTCATCATCGACTCCGCTGGCACCGACACTGTAAACGTCTCGGTCTCCGGCTACACGCTGGCAACCGGCGTCGAAATTGGCAACCTGTCGGTCGCTGGATCACTCACGGGCAACAGCGGCAACAACACCCTCATCGGTAATACGCTTGACAATACTCTCGATGGCGGCGCAGGCGCTGACACGATGAATGGTGGCGACGGCGACGATGTTTACAGCGTCGACAACACAGCCGATGTTATCATCGACTCCGCCGGCACCGACACTGCCAATGTCTCGGTCTCTGGCTATACCCTCGCGACCGGTATCGAAATCGGCAACCTGTCCGTCGACGGGTCGCTTACGGGCAACGGGGCCAACAATACTCTGACCGGTAACTCCGGCGGCAATACGCTGGATGGCGGCGCGGGCGCAGACATCCTGACAGGCGGCGACGGCGATGATACCTACGTCGTGCAAACGCTCACCGAAGTTGCGGCGGACACCGATGGCACAGACACCGTCAGTTCCGATGCCGCAATCGACCTCACTGCGCGCACCGACCTTGAAAACGTGATCCTCACCGGGAGCGCGAACGTCAACGCGACGGGCAACATAAACGTGAACGTCCTTACCGGCAACAGCGGTATCAATACGCTGGATGGCGGCGCGGGTGCCGATACGCTGGCGGGTGGTGCCAACAATGACTTCTACGTTGTAGACAACGCAGGAGATGTGGTCACCGAGGGCGTGGGCGGCGGCACAGATACTGTCACAACCTCGGTCAACTACACTCTCACGACGTCCGTGGAAAATGGTGTCGTTGCAGCAGGAACAGCCGGCACCTCTCTTGCCGGGAACACAGGGAACAACACCCTCACCGGGAACGCGCTGGACAATACGCTTGATGGCGGCGCAGGAGCGGACAGCCTGGTCGGCGGGGGCGGCAACGATGTTTACATCGTGGACGATCTGCTTGACTCCGTGACCGGGGGCGGTGGTATCGACACTGTTCAATCATCGGTTACATTCACGGCTTCGGGTTCGGTTGAAAACGTGACGCTGACGGGTGCGGGCAACATCGACGCGACCGGAAACGGGCTTGTTAACACGCTCACCGGCAATACCGGAAATAACACGCTGGATGGCGGCGCTGGCACGGACGTCCTAACCGGCGGCGCTGGCGACGATACCTTCATCGTTGAATTGCTAACGGAAATCGTCGTGGATTCTGGCGGCACCGACACCGTCAGGGCGGCTGCAGCTATCGACATTTCGGCACGAACTGACCTCGAAAACATCGTGCTCACGGGTAGCGCGGCTGTGAATGCCACCGGCAATGCGAACGCAAACATCCTGTCCGGCAACACCGGCAGCAACACGCTGGATGGCGGGACAGGATCAGACACGCTTATCGGCGGCGGCGGCAATGATGTTTACATTGTGGATAACCTGGGGGATTCCGTTACCGGCAATACCGGTACCGACACCGTCCAGGCTTCCGTGAGCTTTACCGCATCGGTCGAGATTGAGAATGTGACGCTAACCGGCACAGACGATATCAATGCCACCGGTAACACATCCATAAATACCCTTACCGGCAATAGCGGCGACAACACGCTGGATGGCGGCGCTGGCGCAGATATGCTGACCGGTGGAGCCGGCGACGACACTTATATCGTGGAAGCACTGGCGGAAATTGAAATAGATACCGCCGGCATCGATACCGTTAGCTCCGACGCGTCCGTCGACCTCTCGGCGCGCGCAGATCTTGAGCACGTTATACTTACAGGTGCGGCCAATGTCAGCGCCACAGGTAATGCAGCGGCAAATACCCTCACCGGCAATGGTGGCAACAATACGCTCGACGGCGGAGCGGGCGTCGACGTGCTGACCGGCGGAGCGGGTGACGATACCTATCTCGTTGGCCTGCTCTCCGAGGTTGAGGTTGACGCCGGCGGCACCGACACAGTCAGTTCCGATGCGGCAATCGACCTTACCACCCGCACGGATCTCGAGAACGTGGTCCTTACCGGATCTGGGAACATTAACGCAACGGGCAACGTGAATGTTAACGCCCTGACCGGCAACAGCGGCAACAACACGCTGGATGGCGGCGCGGGCGCGGACGTCCTGACGGGCGGTGCAGGCAACGATACCTACATTGTTGATGCCCTCTCCGAAGTGGCGACGGACACCGCTGGGACCGACAGCGTCAGCTCCGGCGTTACCATCGACCTTTCCGCGCGGACGGACCTCGAAAATGTTATTCTCACCGGTGCCGGAAATGCGAGCGCGATCGGCAACCTGAACGTTAACACGCTCACGGGGAACATCGGCAACAACACGCTCGATGGCGGCGCAGGTGCGGACACCATGGACGGAGCCGCTGGAGATGACGTTTACAGCGTCGACAGCACGAGCGATCTCATCCTCGACTCCGCTGGCATCGACACCGCAAACGTCTCAGTCTCTGGCTACACCCTGGCAACCGGCGTTGAAATCGGCAACCTCTCAGTCGCCGGCTCATTGACCGGCAATGGCATTGCCAACACCCTGACTGGCAACGGCGGCGATAACACGCTCGATGGCGGCGCAGGTGCAGACACCATGGATGGCGCGGCGGGCAATGACGTTTACAGCGTCGACAGCACGACGGACGTCATCGTCGACTCCGCCGGCACCGACACAGCCAACGTCGCGATCTCCGGCTACACGCTGGCAACCGGCGTGGAGATCGGCAACCTCTCGGTCGCTGGATCTCTAACCGGCAATAGCGGTAACAACACCCTCACCGGTAACGTCAGCGCAAACACGCTTGAAGGCGGTACGGGCAACGACAGCCTCGCCGGCGGCGCAGGAAACGATGTGTATAACTTCGCGCTCGGCGCGGGGGTTGATGTCGTCACCGACGCCTTAGGAGCCGATACGATCGAGTTTGCCGCAGACGTCCTCTATTCCACCGTCGATTTCGAGCGTTCAGGTGGCGGCATCGGAAGCGATCTTATCGTTAATTATGGTTCGGGCGACCGCGTCACTGTGACGAATTTCTTTGCCGGCTCCACGAACCAAATCGAAGCCCTACATTTTGCCGATGGAAACATGACCGTATCGGTGACTGACATTCTCGCTGACCTCGGCGCGGAAACCAACGGGGATGACGTCATTACCGGTACGGCGGATGACGACACCATTGACGGGCTCGATGGCAATGACACGATCAGCGGCCTTGCGGGCCTTGATACCTTGTCAGGGAGCGCGGGCAATGACACGCTCGACGGCGGCACAGGGGTGGATACTCTGACGGGCGGGGCAGGCGACGATTATTTTGTGGTCGATGACTCGGGCGATGTGGTGATCGAAAACGCTGTCGGCGGCACAGACACCATCGAGGCTTCGGTCTCCTACACCCTTTCCGCAAATGTTGAAAACGGCGTGCTGGTAGCCGGGGCAGACGGCCTCGCCCTCACCGGAAACGCACTGAACAACGTTCTTACCGCCACAGGCGGATATGACGATACGCTGGATGGCGGCGCGGGGACTGACACCTTGGTTGGTGGTGCGGGGGACGATCGTTACGTGGTTGACAGCAATCGCGATGTGGTTTCGGAAGCAGCGACTTCCGGCGCCGACACCGTTGTCTCTTCAGTTACGCTCACGTTGGCGGCAAATGTTGAAAATCTCACACTGACTGGAACGGGCACTTTATCCGGGACTGGCAATGCGGAGAACAACGTTCTTACAGGTAATAACGGCAAAAACAACCTCACCGGTCTCGGGGGCAATGACACACTGGACGGCGGTGCTGGCGATGACCAGTTGCGCGGCGGCGATGACAATGACACGTATTTTGTCGACAGCACGCGGGATCGCGTGACCGAGGCGAACACGGTGCTCGGCGGCGTTGATACCGTCCGCTCCTCTGTCAACTTCACGCTGGGCACGGGTGTCGAGAACCTCGTTCTTCTCGACGGCGCGACCTTGGGCAAAGGCGGCGTGGGCGTCAATACAATCGATGCTGGCAGCCTAACCTCGGGCGGCGCGACACTCGATGGCGGGGCCGGTGCGGACATGCTTCTCGGCAGCGATTATGCCGACGTGTTCGTGATCGACAATGTCGGTGATATTGCCACGGAAGGGTCTGGCGGCGCAGGCCAGGATACCGTCCGCACGTCGCTCAACAACTATGTGCTTGAGGACCATATCGAGAATCTGGAGATGACGGGCCGCAATCAGTCGGTCTCCGGCAACTCTCTCGATAACACGATCACCGGCACCACTGGCAATGACACGATCGCCGGCGGCGGCGGCACCGATACCCTCATTGGCGGTCGCGGAAATGACGTGTTTACCTATACCGGGAGCGAGACCATCACCGAGGACGTGAGTGGTGGCAGCGATACGCTACAGACGTCGCAAAGCATTGCGGATCTGAGCTCATTCGCGAATGTCGAGAATATCCTCTTCACGGGTAACGGCACGCATAGCGGCGTCGGCAGCGCGCTTGCCAACACGCTTACCGGCGGAGATGGAGTAGATTCCCTCGACGGCGGCGACGGCGCAGACAAGCTGTTCGGCGGTGCCGGAGACGACACCCTTACCGGCGGCCTTGGCAGTGACCAGATGACCGGTGGCGATGGTGATGACCATTACTTTGTCGAAGTCAGCGGAGACCGCGTGACAGAGGCGGATAATGGCGGTTTCGGCGGGACTGACACAGTTCACTCCCTTGCAGCGCGCTTTACACTCGGCAACTTCGTCGAAAATCTCGTGCTCGAAGGCACCGGTGACATCAGTGGCAAGGGCAACAGGGCGGACAACACCCTGACCGGCAACAGCGGCAGCAACACCCTCGACGGCAGCACCGGCGCCGACGTTCTGATCAACGATGGCGGTGGCAGCGATGTGATGATTGGCGGCCAGGGGAATGACACCTTCACCTTCCTGAGCGACAGCATCGGCAATGGTATTGCCGCGATCAAAGACTTCGCCGTTGGGGATGTTAGCGATCCAGCCGACACTAATCATGACGTCATCGATCTCGGTGACCTGCTGGATGCAGGTGACTATGTCGACGGCGTCAGCGCGATCAGTGACTACGTTGCGATTGCGCAGGGTACTTCGAGCAACACCTGGGTTCTTAGCGTTGACCTGGATGGCCAGGGCGCTGGCGTATCCCAAGAGCTCCTGACCTTCACGTCGCGGACAGAAGTAACCGTGAGCGATTTGCTCACCAACCACTCGCTTCTCCTCGTCTAAAGGATTTCGATCACGAAAAAGGCCGGCAGAACTGCCGGCCTTTTTTGGTTCTGTAATGCAATTTTAGATTAGGGGTTCAGGCAGTTTTTCTTCGCCTGCCGCGCTGGCTGCTGCTGCGCTTGCGGAATATCCGCATCGCGGGCGGCTAGCAGCTGTGCGGGGGAAAGCTTTTGCTCGATCAGTTTCCCAACTTCCGGCATGTCGTAAATGCGGGTGAGGGCGAGGGGGCTGAAGAAATCGGACAGGCGGAAGGAATCTACATCCGCGCCGCGGTTGACCAGGAGCTTGGCCGCTTCTTCCTGCTTGTTCATGATTGCGAACACAACGAGCGGGGAGCGGTATGGCGATTGCAGATCCGGGTTGAGGCCGAGATCAAGCGCCTTTTCGAGCGCCTTCACATCGCCGCGCAGGATTGCCGCGTAGCCGATATTGCCGATGCCACCGCCGTCTTCACCGGGCCCATCGACCCAGCGGCTGTAATTGATGTCGGCGCCTTTTTCTACCAAGGCGAAGGCTTTGTCGAACTCCCCGGCATAAGCGGCCTTTGCGGCAGCGTTATTATCCAAGGTTTTGAAAATCGGTGATAAAAGACCCATGGTTTACTCCTCAGGTGCTGATTAAGTCTGGGGTACTATAGCACAGTTAATCATAATGTCAATGTTTTACGCCGCTCGCGTTGACCCTGTTTTCACCGGGGAGAGGATGCTATAAACGGACAGCCAATTTTTTTCAGGGGAAAGCAACATGGGCCAGCCGCAAATGAAACCGCAAGACACCTCGGGTCTCGTCAATCACAACGTCCGGGTCCACCCCGAAAAGGATCTGCTGCAAAAGACCGACCAACTGGCCTGGAAGATGGCGGAAGTTGCAGCCGACTCCGTCGCGGTTGATGCCGAAACGACCGACATGATCATTAACCGCATCATTGACAATGCCTCGGTCGCTCTCGCGGCCATCAATCGCGGTCCTGTGACGACGGCACGCGCGCAGGCGCTCGACCACACGCGCAGCGGCAAGCGCGGCGCGACCATTTTCGGCGTATCCTCGAAACAGCAATTCAGCGCGGAATGGGCGACCTGGGCGAACGGCACGGCCGTGCGCGAGCTGGATTTCCATGACACGTTTCTTGCCGCCGATTATTCGCACCCCGCCGACAACATTCCCGCGATCCTCGCGGTTGCCCAGCAAACGGGCAGGGACGGCAACGCGCTGCTGCGCGGTCTCGCGACCGGGTACGAGCTGCATATCAACCTCGTCAAAGCGATCTGCCTGCACAAGCACAAGATGGACCATATCGCGCATCTCGCACCGGCTGCCGCGGCCGGTATCGGGACGCTGATGGGCCTTGATACCGACACCATTTACCAATCTATCCAGCAGGCGCTGCATGTTTCCTGCACGACCCGCCAGTCGCGCAAGGGGCAGATTTCAAGCTGGAAAGCCTTCGCGCCGGCCCATGCCGGCAAGCTTGCGGTCGAGGCTGTTGACCGCTGCATGCGCGGCGAGGGCGCACCGAGCCCGATTTACGAAGGCGAGGACAGCGTCATCGCCTGGATGCTCGACGGCAAGGACGCCGATTATAACGTACCGCTCCCCGGCAAGGGGCAGCCGAAGCGCGCCATCCTCGAAAGCTACACCAAGGAGCATTCTGCCGAATACCAGAGCCAGGCGCTCATCGACCTCGCCGCGCGCATGGGGCAGAAAATTTCGGACTGGAGCCGCGTCAAGGACGTGCTCATCCATACCTCGCATCACACTCATTACGTCATTGGCACCGGCGCAAATGACCCGCAGAAAATGGACCCGACGGCGAGCCGCGAAACGCTTGACCATTCGATCATGTATATCTTCGCGGTTGCATTGCAGGACGGCACTTGGCACCACGTCAAATCCTACGACCCGAAACGCGCGCAGCGCCCCGACACCGTCGCGTTGTGGCAGAAGATCCGCACGGTCGAGGACCTGGAATGGACGCGCCGCTATCATTCGCCCGACCCGAATGTGAAGGCATTCGGCGGCAAAGTCGAAATCACACTGGATGACGGCACGAAGATTGTCGATGAACTTGGCGTCGCCAACGCGCATCCGTTTGGCGCGAAACCCTTCGCGCGTCCCGACTATGTCCGCAAGTTCCTGACGCTGACGGAAGGCATCGTTGATGCAGCCGAACAAAAACGCTTCCTCGACACCGTTCAGCGCCTGCCCAACCTGACGGCGGACGAGCTGTTCGGTCTCAACGTCGAAATTCCGGAAGCGAACCTGAAACTCGGGAAAAAAGGCCTGTTTTAAATCAGGATCGATGGACGCCAAAGATATCGGCAAGCATCGCGAGCAGGGACATGCTGGCGAAAATTCCGGGGCGGGCCTGCATCGGCATCGCCGGCGCGCGGCGGGACGAAACCGCGGCTGTTTTCCGCGACGCGGTCTTGTGGTTGGCAGGTTTACGGCTGCGGGCAGCCGGTTTGCGTGATTTGGAAGCGCTCGTTTTCTTCGTCGGCATGCCGGTCTCCCGTTTGTTCGTGGTCAGCCCATTATAGCCAGCGGTGGTTTACGTTATGTTAACGCCGCGCAGCACCCCCGTAACAGGCGCTTGTCTGCGCTTTACCGCACCTGTTATGAATGGGACCCAGACATTTCAACCGGGTCGAAACGATGCTTTTCGCTAAAAAACATGCCTCAGAAAAACGCGCAGGCTTCGCGGCGGCGCTGAAGTCGGGAAAGCTGCTGCGGTTCCCGGGCGCGATGAACCCCCTGACCGCGATGATGATCGAGCAAAAGGGCTTCGACGGGGTTTATATTTCGGGCGCGGTTCTTTCCGCCGACCTGGGCCTGCCGGACATTGGCCTGACGACGCTCTCCGAGGTCGCGGGGCGGGGCCACCAGATCGCGCGGGTGACCGAGCTGCCGAGCATCATCGATATCGATACCGGCTTCGGCGAGCCGATGAGCGCGGCGCGCACCATGCAAGTGATGGAAGAGCAGGGGATTGCCGGCTGCCACCTGGAGGATCAGGAAAACCCCAAGCGCTGCGGGCATCTTGACAATAAATCCGTGCTGCCGGCGGCGGATGTCGTCAAGAAAATCGCCGCCGCCGCGAAGGCCAAGCGCGACCCCAATTTTATCCTTATCGCCCGCACCGATGCGCGCGCCTCAGAAGGGCTCGAGAAAGCGATCGACCGCGCGAAAGCCTATGTGGATGCAGGGGCCGATATGATCTTCCCGGAAGCGATGGCGGACGAAACCGAATTCGAGGCGATGCGCAAGGCGCTGAAAGTGCCGCTGCTCGCGAACATGACTGAATTCGGCAAGTCGAAGCTGCTCACCGCCGCGCAACTCGAAATCCTCGGCTATAATCTGGTCATCTATCCCGTCACGACGCTGCGTCTCGCGATGGGTGCGATCGATCGCGGGCTCGATGTCATCAAGAAGGAAGGCACGCAGGAAAGCCTCCTCGACCAGATGCAGCACCGCAAGGATCTCTACGCATTGCTGCGGTATGAGGATTATAATTCCTTCGACCAGAACATATTCAACTTCAAGCTGAAATAAAAAACCCGCCGGGCGACGGCGGGTGGCTGACAGCATGGATCGCGGTTAAACGCTGATATCGAGGCTGCCGCCGCGGGTCGTCGATTTCACGATCATGTCGACGAGCGCCTGTTCCTGCTCGGCAGCCTGCTTCACGACCTGCAGCGCGATCTGCTGCTGGGTGTTGAGCGCTTGCAAAGCTACGGCGGCGAGTTCCACTGAACAAATCCTTTAAATTATACAGGTTTCATTCTACAGGCCGCCGCTTAACATCCCGTTAACGTTGTAATTGCCTGAAACGGCTGGCGTTTTTAGCACTTGAAGTCCTGCTGTCGAGCGGCTAATTCATAAGGCCTGTCCATGAAAGGAAATTGCTGCAATGTCCGCACCCGCCGAAATCAAGATTGCCAAAGGCCTCGCCGGCGTCAATTCCGACTACTCGCGCATTTCGAAAGTGTTCGATGAAACGAACACACTCACCTATTTCGGCTATCCGGTGCAGGAGCTCGCGGAGCATTGCCGGTTTGAGGAAGTCGCATATTTGCTGTGGCATGGCGAGCTGCCGACCGACGCGCAGCTGAAGGATTTCGAGAAGGTTGAGCGTGCCGAGCGCGGCATTTCCCCGCAGCTTATCGAGGTCATCAAGCAATTCCGCGCCGATGCGCATCCGATGGACACGCTGCGCACGGCCGTCAGCTTCCTCGGCGTCGAGGACCCGGAGGCGGCTGACAACTCAAAAGCCGCCAATCTGCGCAAATCTATCCGTATGATGGCGAAGATCCCGACGATCATCGCGGCCGATTTCCGCATCCGCAAGGGCCAGAAGCCGATCGCGCCGAAGGCCGACCTGACCATGGCCGAAAATTTCTTCCACATGTATTTCGGTGAAGTGCCCGACCCGAAAGTGGTACGCTGCTTCGACGCATCCCTCACTTTCTACGCCGAGCATGGCTTCAACGCCTCCACCTTCACTGCGCGCACGATCGTCTCGTCGCTGTCCGATATCTACGCGGCCGTTACCGGGGCCATCGGCTCCCTCAAGGGGCCTCTGCATGGCGGCGCGAACGAGGCGGTGATGCATATGCTTCTGCAGATCGGCGACCCATCGAAAGCGCAAGCCTGGATCGACGACGCTCTTGCGAACAAGAAGCTCGTCATGGGTTTCGGTCACCGCGTCTATCGCAACGGCGACAGCCGCGTCCCCTATATGACCCATTACTTCCACGAGATGGCGAAGATCCGCGACGGCCAGCGTTGGGTCGATATTGAAAATATCCTCTCCAAGACCTTCATCGACAAAAAAGGCATTCATCCCAACCTCGACTTCCCCGTGGGCCCCGCCTATTACCTGATGGGCTTTGAAATCCCCATTTTCACACCGATCTTTGTCATCAGCCGCATCACCGGGTGGACCGCGCATATCATGGAGCAGTTGGAAGACAACAAGCTCATGCGCCCGCTCTCCGTCTATAATGGGGTGCCGCAGCGCCCTGTGCAGCCGATCGCCAAGCGCAAAGCGGCGTAAGGTTGCTGCATCAGGCCGCCAGCTTCCCGCCGATTGCGACAAAGAAATCGCGCGTGCTGATATTGGGCTCGATGCCTGGCATCAAGTCGCTCGCGGCGCAGCAATACTACGCGCATCCGCAGAACGCCTTCTGGAAGATCATGACGGCCTTGTTCGACGCGCCGGTCGCCACCTACGACCAGCGTGTCGCACTTATCAAAAACAACGGCCTTGCGCTGTGGGACGTACTGAAATTCTGCGAGCGCCATGGCAGCCTCGATACCAGCATCGATGATGCCACGATCGAGGTGAACGACTTCGCGGGATTTTTCAGCAAGCACCCGGGCGTGACGCGCGTCTTTTTCAACGGCGCAAAATCCGAAGCGGAATTCATGAAGCGCGTGCTGCCCGGCCTGCCTGCGAAAATTACGCAACGCCTTGAATTTCAGCGCCTGCCCTCGACGAGCCCCGCCCATGCCGGCATGACGATGGCGAACAAACTGAAGGCGTGGCGCGCGATCAAATAAATCACTTGCGCGTGGCAAGCCAGGCATACGCGCCGTAAAAGAGCGCGGCCAGCGGTAACAGCGCTTTCAGCCCGAAAATAAACGACAGGTTCTGCGATATCCCGCCGACGACGGAGCCGATGACGTTCGCGCCAAGCGCCGCGGATTTTTTCTGCGCTTTCTTGAATGTTGAAACAAACAAGACCCCGGCCATGAAAACGGCAACCGCATAAGCCGCCGAGAGGAGCAGCCCCACAACCCATGGCGCATAAGGCAGCGCTTCCCAGGGAAAGACGTAATTCACGCCAAGAGAGACAAGCAACGCAATCCAGTAAACAGGACGGTCAATTTTGCGCGTGCGCATCACATGCAGGTTGGCAAGCATGAGGATCGTCAGAATGACGCTGATCGCGATGCTGTTCACGATCCAGGTCGTGCCGAAGTAAAGCGTGAGGCGGCTGATCATTTGCGTCTCCATCAGCATGAATCCCGCGCCAAGCGCAAACATCTTCCAGGTCTGCTTTTCGGACCACACGACGACCCGGCGCACCATCAGCCAGGCGAGTCCCAGCAGGACCAGGGAGACCGCCAGATACGTCTGCGGGATCATGTTGGTGTAATTGTACGGGTAAGGCCAGTCATCGGTCGCGATGCGGGGTGACAGCGCCGGGCTGAGGTCATAGGGCACTTTATGCGCGGCGAGAAATTTTTTCATCTCGGGTGTCTCCGCGCGCTTTGCCAGAGTTTCGCCATCGGAATTCAAAAAGACTGTGCCGCCCCACATATTGCCGCCGCCCACGGCGTGATAGGCAACGGGGGCCTTGCCGAACACTTCCGTAATCGTCCGGAAAAAGCGGCTGCCCATCCATGTCCAGGGTTCGCGCACCTCGAATTTAACCGCCATTACGCCATCTTTTTTCAGCAGTCGGCGGGCTTGCTCAAAGGATTCCATAGTGTACACGTAATTATCCACGCGCATATTCGTGTAGCCAGAGACTTCCGTGTGCGAATCCAGCAGCCCGAAAATAACGGCGTCATAGACGGCTGGCGGACTGCGCCGGAAGAAATTCCGCGCGTCGTTGATGATGACATTTACTTTTTCGGAGTCGTAGGGCCGGTCAGGATGAAGTTTGCGGCCCAGCGCGTAAATCTCGGGGTCGATTTCGACCGCGTCCACCTGCGCCGCGCCGTTCCGCAGGGCGGCCGAGGCATCGTTTCCCGCACCGGCGCCGACGATAAGCACGCGTCCGCCCTTTGGGATGAACAGGAAGGGCGTGTCATAGACGCTGTCCTTATAGGCATTCGCGACCTTCGTATCGCCCTTCAGGAATTCCGGCTGCGTGTTCGCCATCGTCATGTAACCGACATTATTTACGGTCACCAGGTATTCGCCGTGCGGACGCGGATCGACAGCAAGTTTCTGATAGGGGGACCAGATCGCGCCTTGCTTGATGCCGCCATGAACCATGATCGCCAGCGGCAAAAGCAGCAGCAGTCCCGTTTCCCGCGCCGGCCTTGATTTGTATGTCGCCGAAATAACGAGCGCAAAGGCAAGCGCGAGCCATGCGGCCGGCGGTAATTCAAGCCAGGCAAGGATCACGAGAAGCCAGGTTCCCACGAGGCTTCCCGCGAGGTTGACCGTATAGGCGCTCACGATATTTTTGGAATGGTCAAAGCAGTATCCGACCCAGCGCCCGAGCGGCACCATCGTCATCGCGATCAGCCAGAGGAACCCGGCCACCACCGTCATCGCCATGACGGCAAGGAGGGCGGGCGGCAGCGGGAAGGGGATGCCGGCATAGCCCCACAGCGCGGCGTCCGAAGATAGCGTCAGCACATTCGACAGATGGAGCAGCGCGTCCTGCCAGGCAAGCGAGGGCAAGCAGATGACCACGGCCAGCAAAGTCAGTGTGTAAAGGCTGGGCAGCAGAGGCCCCGGCTTCGCCGAAGTGAAGCAGCCGACACCGAAACCGAGAAAGCACGCCACCAGAACGACGTTTTGCACAAAGGCAAAAATCCGCACCTCCGTGCCGACCCAGCGGATAATCACAAGCTCGATGAACAGGGTCGCCGCGCTGACGGTGAACAGCAGCCAATGCTTGATGCGCCTTGGCGGCAGCGTGTCCTTCTCCGATTTATCGGGGGCCTGGAAAAGGCGAAAGATCGCATATAGCAGGCATATTGCTGTGCAGAAAGTGACAAGCGGCTGCATTCAAACTCCGTGAAATCGCGCCTTCAGATTATGCGCGCCGCCCGTTTCGGGCAAGCCGGGTTTACTCAGCCGGCAGCTGATTTGGCTGTCTGCCCGGCCGGCGCCATGCGCACCAGCTTTTCGTACGCATCGCGGATTTGGCGGGTGACCGGACCGACCGTATAGCTGTGCGCGTCAATCTTGCCGATCGGCGTCACCTCGGCGGCGGTGCCGGTTGCGAAGCATTCGGTCGCATTTTTCAACTCGTCCGGGAAGATCGCGCGCTCTATGACCTTGAGGCCCTGCTCGCGGGCGATGTCGATCACGGTCAGGCGCGTGATGCCATTGAGGAAACAGTCCGGCGTCGGCGTATGCAGTTCCCCGTTGAAAACGAAGAACAGGTTCGCACCGGTCAATTCGGCGACCTGGCCGCGATAGTCGTGCATCATTGCGTCATTATGTCCCGCGCGTTCCGCCTCGTGTTTCGAGAGGGTGCAGATCATGTACAGGCCGCAGGCCTTCGCAGACACGGGTGCCATGTCGGGCGCGGGGCGGCGCCAGCGGGACGTCACCACAGATATGCCCTTGTCGCGCATCTCTGCGCTGAAATAGCTCGGCCATTCCCATGCGGCGACGGCGAAATGGATTTTTGTCGCCTGGGCCGCGACGCCCATCTGTTCCGGCCCGCGCCAGGCGAGGGGGCGCAGATACGCGTCCTGCAACCCGCTGGCCTTGAGCGTTTCGATGCAGGCGTAGTTGATCTGCTCGAGCGTCAGGTCGATTTTCATATCCATCGTCTTGCAGCCGTCGAGGAGGCGCTGGCTGTGCTCGGTCAGCTTGAAAATATTGCCGTTGTAGGAACGCACCCCTTCAAAGACGCCGGAGCCGTAATGCAGCGCATGGGTCAGGAAATGCACCTTCGCCTCGCGCCACGGCACGAGCTTGCCATCCATCCAGATCTGCCCGTCGCGGTCGTCGTAGGGGATGAGTGCGCCAGCCATTTTCTTGTTCCTTTTCGGGATGCTTTTTTTATGGCGTTATCCTATCCTGAAATCGCGCAGGGTTACAACTTCAAAATGTCGTTATGAATAATCCAAGGCCCGCCGAGACAAGCCCGGAAAAGAAACCGCACATCCTCGTCGTCGATGACGACGAGCGCCTGCGCGAATTGCTGCAGCGCTACCTGGTCGAGCATGACTTACTCGTGACGACGGCGACGGATGCCAGGGACGCGCGCGATATCCTCAAATACCTGACCTATGACCTGATCATCTGCGACGTGATGATGCCGGGCGAAGACGGCATGGCGCTTACGAAGGGTCTGAAGAAAGAGGGCATCGCGGCGCCGGTGCTGCTGCTCACGGCCCTCGGTGAAATTGAATCGCGGATCAGCGGCTTCGAGGCGGGGGCCGATGATTACCTGCCGAAGCCATTCGAGCCCCGCGAGTTGCTGATGCGCGTCAACGCGATCCTGCGCCGCGTCGCCGCCAAGCCGCCCGAGAAGGAAGAAAAAATCCGGCTTGGCAAATGGACGCTGGATCTCGAGCGCGGGGAACTGGCGGCGCCGGACGAGCGCGTGGCGCTGACCTCCGTCGAACACACCCTGCTGA
>DASPMW010000119.1:0-10184 GCA_035626855.1 Patescibacteria group bacterium | reverse complement strand
GCAGCACATCAAGAAGATCAGCAGCGAGCTCGCGAAGATTGACGAAAAAATCGACGCGATGAAGACCGGGCGGCAGCCAGTTGACGATTACGCGCCCGCGCTTTCCGCCATGCGCACAACGATCGCGGATTTCGAGGCCTCTGCGAAAAAGCTTCCCCCCGATGCGCGCGAAGGGCTCGACCGCCTGAAGGTGCAGGTCGCCGCGCTTGAGAAGAAAATCTCGAACGACGATTCCGCGCCGCCCTCCGCGAAGCCCGCGGCTTCGTGACGCGCGTCACATCCATAAATTAAAACCGTCCGTTTCGCATACGCCCGTATGGCGCGCGCCGGTATTCCTTTGCCAGCACCTCTCCCCACAACTATTTTTTAACTTGCGCTGCGTAGCATGGTTGAAGGGGGCGACATGAACATTCAGGCAGGAACAACAAGTGATAATGTCACCGTGCTGATCGTCGACGACGACGAGGTCGACGTGATGGGCGTCCGCCGCGCCTTCGTCAAATCCGGGCTCGATAACCCGCTTGTCGTCGTGGAGAACGGGCAGGCCGCGCTCGACAAGCTGCGCGAGGACGAGGTCGCGAAACCCTATCTTGTCCTCCTCGACCTCAACATGCCGCGGATGGGCGGCATCGAGTTCCTGTGCGAGGCGCGCAAGGATGCGCGGCTGCATAAGGCGATCGTCTTCGTCTTCACGACTTCGAAGGCAGAGGAAGACAAGTGCCGCGCCTATCAGCACAACGTCGCCGGCTATATCGTCAAGGACCGCAGCGCGGGCGGATTCATCAACGCGGTCGAACTGCTGCACAAATACGCCCGCAACGTCGAATTCCCGCCCTGACGGACACAACAGCGCATGCTTCGCCGAGTTGAAAACGCGGTCGTCTACGCCGCCGGAACCCTGACCTGCGGCGCGGGCCTCGCGGTCATGGCTGGCTGGCTGCTCAAATGGCGGGAGGTCGTGCAGATTGTGCCGGGCTTCGTGCCGGTGCAGTTCAACACGGCGCTCGGCTTCGTGCTGGGCGGCGCCTGCCTGATCTGCTCGGCGCGCCGGTACCGGAAGATGGCGGCGCTGTTGGCTGGACTGCTGCTGGCGTTCGCCAGCGCGATCGGCCTTCAGTATATCCTCGGGCTGGATTTCGGCATCGACCAGTTTTTCGTCAAGCCGTTCACGCAGGCACGCACGGCGTTCCCCGGACGCATGGCCCCGAATACTGCGCTTTGCAACGTCCTGTTCGCGCTCGCTCTCCTATACTGGAACCTCGGCACGCGGCCGCTGGCTCGGTTCAACCTCCTTACCTTCGCGGGCGTGACGCTCGTGCTGGTCAGCGCGATCGTGCTGGCCGGCTATCTCGCGCATGTGGAGGCCGCCTACAGCTGGTGGGGCCTCAGCGACATGGCCCCGCAGACCGCGGTCGGGCTGGGCGTGCTCGGCACGGGCGCGCTCTGCCTTGTGCACGCGCTGACAGGTCGGCTGGACGATGCGCGCATGCGGCTTTGGCTGCCCGCCTATGCGACGCTGGGCGGCGTGATCCTGACGGTGCTGATCGCGCAGGGCCTGCTGCTCCACAACAAACAGGTCGCGCAGGAGGCGGTCGTGCAGGAAACGCGGCGCATCGCGGGCCTCGTCAAGCTCGAGATGCGCGTACTGGCGGCGGTCGAGCATATGCGCGACCGGTGGGATTTCGCAGGCGGCGATATTGCGGCCTGGCGGCATGACGCCGCGCGCCTGGTGCGTAACTACACTTCCTATAAATCCATGGCGCTGCTGGGCGAGGATTTTTCCGTCGTAGCGGCGGTGCCGGAGCAAGCGGCTTCCTTCTGGCAGGGCATCGCCCCCGACGCGGGCGGCATCGACGCGGAACGCGGCGGCAATATCTACGCGGAATGGACGCGGCCCGACTACCTTTACATTTACACGCGCCTTGAAACGCCCGGCGGGGCGGCCCGTTATATCGCAGCCGCCTATGATATCCGGGCCGTGATGGCCGCGCTCATCGCCGAATACCAGAACAAAGGCTTTACCTACGCGCTCAGCGACAAAGAGGGACGGGATGTCTATGCGTCGCCCGGGGCGGAAGGGGGAACCGCGGCCTGGACCGTTCAGCACAGCCAGGGCTTCGAGACGCGGGGACTGGCCTGGCAGGTGCGCGTATTCCTCGACGTCGCCGCGTCGCAGAGGAACAGCCTCGTGCTGCTGGTGGTCATCTTCGGCGCGGTTCTTTCCGTCCTGCTTGCGGGCGCGCTGCATCAGGGCGCGCGCATCCGGCAGTATAAAACGCGGCTGGAAAGCGTGCTGGAGCAGCTGGGGGACGGGCTGGTCATGGCCGATGTCACCGGCACGATCGAGACAAGCAATCTTGCAGCCGAGCGGCTGTTCCGCGCGGGCGAGAATGGCATGAAGGGCACGCCGTTGCGGGGCATTGCCGCGCCGGAAAAATCCGAGGCAATGGAGCGCGCGATCGCGGCGGCGCTGGCCCGCAGGGATGGGGAACCGGTGGTTGTGGAAACAGAAGGCTGCGATGCGCAGGGCCGGATCTTCCCGATGGAGGTATCGCTTGCGCGCGTCGAGATCGGCAAGGAAGTGCTGATGACCGCGATCATCCGCGACATCACCGAGCGCAACCGCCGCGATATGGAGCTGCGGCAGTCGAATGTGGAACTGGAGCAATTCGCCTATATCGCCTCCCACGACCTGAAGGCGCCGCTGCGCGGTATCGACAACCTCGCGCATTGGATTGCGGAGGATCTGGCGCCGGTGCTGAACGACGACGCCCGCGAGAAGTTCACGCTGCTCCATTCCCGCGTCGGACGGCTGGAGACGCTCCTGGAAGATATTCTGCGCTATTCGCGGGCAGGGCGGCTGATCGGGGAGGCGGAATCCGTGGATACCGCCGAGCTGCTGCGGCAGCTGACGGAGCCGCTCGCGCTTGACGGGCGCTTTCGCTTTGCGATGAAGGGGGCATTTCCGGTGCTTTACACCCAGCGCACGCCGCTGGAGCAGGTGTTTTCGAACCTCATCATCAACGCCGTCAAGCATCACCACAAGAACGCAGGCGTCATTACGATTTCGGTTTCCGACCGGGGCCTGTTTTATGAGTTCGCGGTCGCTGACGACGGGGAGGGCATACCGGAGGCATTCCGCGAGCGCGTGTTCCAGATGTTCCAGACTCTGCAGCCGCGGGACCGCAAGGAAGGCAGCGGGCTCGGCATGGCGATCGTGCGCAAGCTTGTCGAATGGCAGGGCGGGCGGTGCTGGATCGAGACGCCGCCGGAGGGGCAGGGCGTCGCCATTCATTTCCTGTGGCGCAAGGCCCCTGCGGAGCCAGGCGATAAGAGGCATTGAAGACCTCCGGGAAGCCGCGATAGTATCGGGGCAGGCGGTGTTTCATGGAAATTTTCAAGACGGTCCTGTTTTGCGTGGCTGCGTTCCTCCTGCTGTGGAACGTCTACATCCTCATCTTTAACAAGGGGGTGCCGAATATCCGCACGGCGCCCGCGATCCGCAAGCGTCTCATTGCGCTGCTGAAAGAAGACATGGCTGCGCGCGGGCTTGCAACCTACACAATCTACGACATGGGCTCCGGCAACGGGCTGTTGACGCGTGAAATCGCCGCCGCGATTCCAACCGCGCGGGTGATAGGAGTCGAGTTCTCGAAGCAGTGCATCGAGTGGTCCAACATGATGAAAAAGCGCAAGGGCCTCGCGAATCTCGAATACAGGCAGGCGGATTTTTTCGAGCATGATTTCAGCGACGCCGATGCCGTCGTGGTTTACCTGTCTGTCTACGAGAAGGGGCGTGTCGGCGAAAAGCTCATGAAAAACCTGCGGCCGGGCACGCTGGTCACCTCAAACCGATTCCCGCTCGGCGGCGGGTGGGAGGCGGAACAGAAGGTGAAAACCTTCACGCTATATCCCTTCCAGAAGTATTTTTACGTATATCACAAGGCCTGACGGAACAAAGAAAGGTCAAGTGCGGTTGGCTCGCACAATAAAGGAGCCATCCATGCCATTTGCCATTCCGACACGCCCGACCAGGACTTTGCGTATTATTAACGCCTCGCTGCTGGTCGCCCTGGGTTTTATGGGCGTTGTCTTGCTGTCGGGATGCGCGGGACAACCGGTTCATTCCAGCGCCAACGCGGCGCCCGTGCCGACGATGGCAGAGCGCAAAGCCGCCGAGGAACAGGCCTGGACGCGCGTCGGCTCCCTCTCGCCGCAGCGCTGCGGCGTGACGCCGCGTCCGCCGTCACGTGACCTCGCCGTACCGCAATCGGCCTGCGTCAGTGAAATCGTCTGGCAGGAAGTCATTCCTGTAGCGGCCTTTCCCAATCTGGTCAAAGACAGCCGTGCGACCGCGATGCGCCTCGCGAATGAATACAGCGCCGGCAAGCTGTCGCCTGTCGAGTACCAGAAGCGCTCCGTTGCGCGTCTGAAGGAATATCGTACCCGCTGGGCCATGCTGGCTGCGCAGAGCGAGATTGGCTATGTCGAGCATGCAACCGCAAAACCGCAGCCTCCGCGCCCGGCGCAGCCTGCGCGCGTCGCGCTCAAGCCGGTACCGCAGCCGCAGAAGGTTGCGCAGAACTAAGTCTTACTTCAGCTCTGGCGTTGCCGGCGCCGTGCCGTTCCATGTCATGGGGGCGACGACGGAGACCGATGTGTCGGGCGAGCCTTCGATGATGCGCGTCGTGCGCGCAACGTAGACAAGGCTGCCGTTCTCGCGGTCATAAATGCGGTCAATCTGCAGGGACTTGAAGATCAGCGAGCGGTTTTCGTCGAATACCTTCTCCCCGCTTTCGTCAGCGTCGATTTTTCCCGAGAACGTGATCGGGCCGGTCTGCGAGCAGGAAACGCTCGCGATGGAGGGATCCTCCGCGAGTCCGAGCCCTCCCGAAATGCCGCCCGTGCGCGGCCGCGCGATGTAGCAGGTGACGCCGCTCACCTTCGGGTCATTAAAGGCGGTGATGATGATCTTGTGGTTGGGCCCGATCAGCTTGAATGCGGTCGAGACCGACCCGATTTCTCGGGAGTCATCGGCGAAAGAGGGGGAGGCCAGCAGGCAGGCGGCGAGGGCGAGGGGGAGAAGGCGTTTCATGGCGTTTCCTGAATAAAATGACTGGAAACGCCATTTTGCCCGTCCGCCGCTGAAAAGCCAGCGATTATTGCATTCGCGGCAGCGACTGCGGCGGCACCATGATTTTCGCGTCTTTTTTCTTCTTGAGACGATCCAGCACGTCATCCAGTGAGAACTGCGACGCCGCCTTCAGGGTTTTCAGCTCCTCCCAGCGCAGCGGCACGGCAACCGGGGCCCCTTTGCGCGCCCGCACGGAATAGTCCGCGATGCCGGTTGCGGTATAATCGTTGCGGAAGTAGTCGATGAAAATCTTGCCTTTGCGCTTGGCCTTCGTCATGGTTGCGACATAGGCGTCCGGAACGGCATTGACCATGCCTTGCGCGAAGCGCGCGGCGAAATCCTTCACCTCGGGCCATTTCTTTTTCCCGTCGAGCGGCACGACGATATGGAGGCCCTTGCCGCCCGTGGTTTTCACGAAGCTTTCGATATCGAGGGCCTTGAGGCGCTGGCGCACATCCATGGCCGCCATCTTGATGACTTCAAAATCAATGCCTTCGTCGGGATCGAGGTCGAAGATCATGCGGGTGGGATAATCAATCCGTTTGACCGGCGCGCCCCACGGGTGCATCTCGATCACGCCCATCTGGGCCAGGAAGACGAGGCCCTTCGGATCTTCGATATACAGGTATTCGTGGTGGTTGCCCTTGTGGTCCCATGGGAAGGGCTTCACGTAGTTTTTCATGTACTGGTCGGGGTTGCGCTGGAAAAAGCATTGCGCATCCGCGCCGCCCGGGCAGCGGAGCAGGCTGAGCGGGTACCCGGCCAGCTGTTTCATCATAAAGGGCGCGACCTGGCCGTAATATTCGGCGAGTTCACCCTTGGTGACATGGACGTCCTTGAAGATCACGCGGTCGGGATTGGTGATCGTGATGTCCTGCACGACGAGTGCGTCGCCCTTCGCAGGTTTTTTGGATTTCGCAGCAGTGGGACCCTTCTTGCGGGATTTCGGCGCGGCTGGTTCGACGGCTTGTTTTGTGGGCATGGCTTCCTCGTGTACGACGTCTTTGGCTTGTTTATCGGCGCGCAGGCCTTCAAAGGAGGGATGGCGGATATGGCCGTCGCCCGTCCATTCTGTGAAAGAGGCTTCGCAGAGAATTTTTGGCTCGACCCAGGTGGCGCCGCGCTTCGCGTCGGTCGTGACCTTGGCAGGTGGGTCTTTGCGGGCGAGCGGTTTCAGTATGTTGAAGATTTCCTCGGCATGCTTGTGGGTGAAGCCCGTGCCGCATTTGCCGGCATATTTCAGCTCGCCCTCGCTGTAATAGCCAAGATGCAGCGCGCCGAGCGCGCGGTCGCCCTTCTTCGCGCCGGTGAATCCGATAATGACGAACTCCTGGCGCTTGTTGCATTTGGACTTCAGCCAGCCGCGCCCGCGCCCCGTCGCATAGGACGCATCCGCCTGTTTCGAAATGATACCCTCCAGCCCGATCTTGCAGGCATTCATCAGAAGGTCGGCCGAACCCTGCATATGCTCGCTGTAATGCAGGATGCCCTTGGATTTTCCAAGGAGCTTTTCCAGCGGCTTCTTGCGCTCGAGCAGCGTTTTCCGGGACAGGTCTTCGCCGTTCAGGTGAAGCAGGTCGAAAAAATAGGCCTGGATTGATTCCGCCCCGGCCGTGGTGCCAAGCGCGTTCTGGAGCTTCTGGAAGGAGGTCGTGCCTTTGTCATCCGTCACCACTGCCTCGCCGTCCAGCACGGCGTCAGCGACATCAAGCTCGGCCAGTGCGCGGGCGAGGGAGGGGAATTTGGAGGTCCAGTCATTGCCGTTACGCGTGCGGATCATGACCTCCCCGCCGGCCACGAAGCAAAGAACGCGGTAACCGTCAAACTTGACCTCGTGCACCCAGCCGGCGGAGGCGGGCGGTTCGGTCACGAGGGTGGCGAGCTGGACTTCGGGGTACAGCTGCGCGAGCTTTGCGACGGTGGTCTTACTTTTTTGCCCGGGCTTTTTTTTTACGGCGGCAGATTTCGCCTTTTTATCGGGTTTCTTCTTTCGCGCGCCGGTGCGCGTCCATTCAAGGTCACCGCCTGCGATTTCTTCCATTGTCGCCCCCGTTTTGACGCTCACCATATTGTCATCGAGCAATGTTGAACCACTGCCGCGCTCGACGGACACATCGTCCTCTTCCTTGATAAGCAGCCAGTTTTCGCGGCGGTCGTTATCCCCGCCATGCATCCGGATTAAATTCCACTTACCGCTCAGGCGCTCGCCATGCAGCTCAAAATGCAGGTGGCCTTTCTTCAACCCGGCATGGGGATCACCGATCGGCGTCCAGTGGCCGAGATCCCAGAGCATGACCGTGCCGCCGCCATATTCCCCCTGCGGAATCGTGCCTTCGAAACCCCCGTAGGAAATTGGATGGTCTTCGGTGCGGACGGCCAGACGGCGATCGGCGGGATCAAGGCTGGGCCCCTTGGTCACCGCCCAGCTTTTAAGAACGCCATCCATTTCGAGGCGGAAATCGTAATGGAGACGGCTTGCCGCATGCTTTTGCACGACGAAGCTGTCGCCCTTGCGCTTTTTCGTCTCGCCGCGCGGCTCCTTCGTTTTCGTGAAGTCGCGCTTCTGGTTATAGGTCTGGATATCGAGGCCGGTCATGTCGCGTTATCCTGCTTTGCGTTTCTTCTTCGCCGGCGCGTGCTTTTTGGCCGCAGGCTTGTCCGCCTTTGCGGAAGTCTTGCCTTTGCCGCCCGATTCCGCGAGGCTTTTCTTGAGCGCGTCCATGATATTGATAACCTTGCCGGGCTTGACGGGTTCAGGCCCCAGCTTGGGCTTGCGGTGATGCAGCTTGGCATTGATGATTTCAAGCAGCCCCTGCTGATAGCTGTCCTTGAACGAACTCGGGTCGAAGGGCGCGGTTTTGCGGTCGATCAGCTGCTCCGCAAGCTCCACCTGTTCTTCGTCAGCCGCGCTCTTGTCCGGAATGTCGCGGAAATACTCGGACGCCTTTTGTACCTCGCCTGCATAGCGCAACGTCTCCAGCACAAGGCCCTTGCCGCAGGGCTTGATCGCCGCGATGCGTTCTTTTCCCGCGATCGTCACCTGGCCGAGCGCGACCTTTTTGGATTTTTTCAGAGAGTCGCGCAAGGTGACGAAGGCTTCTTCAGCGACGCGGCCATCCGGCACGAGGAAATACGGCTTGTCGAAATAGATGGGGTCGATATCGTGGATATCGGTGAACTGGACGAGGTCGATCATGTGCTTGCTCTGAACCCGCAGTTTCTTCAGTTCCTCATCCTCGATCTGGATGTACTGGCCCTTTTCGTATTCATAGCCCTTCACGATATCGGCGGCCTCGACGATATCCTCGCCCTCGGTGGCATTCTTGTAGTGAATGCGCTTGCCCGTCTTCCGCTCGATTTTGTGAAGGCGGATTTTTTCAGTCTCCGTAACGGCCGGGTATAGGCGCACCGGAAAGGTGACGAGGGAAAGCCGGATATGTCCGTTCCAGAACGCGCGCGCAGCCATGAAATTTCTCCGCTGGTTTCGGGGTATATAACGCTTCCTTCCAACAGCGGATGAGAAAACCGGTTCCGGCGGCATTAACCATAGTCGGTGAGGAATAGTTCAAAAATTAAGGGGACATGCCGGGCCAATCGCTGTTGGCACCCGCGAAACCGGCACCTGCAATAAACACGGGAGATTCCGATGAACAACCAGCAAGACAAGAACAAACCCGGCCAGGATTTCCAGGCGAAGCCCTCCAGCCAGCAGGACAAGTCCCTCCAGTCGCGCCAGTCGCAGGACAGCTCGATCGCAGGCCGCCGCGTCCAGGACAAGAAATAAATCACCCCACCAAAACGCCCCGGGACCCCCGGGGCGTTTTTCATGACTTCAAAAAGAGATTAAAATGCACTCACTTAACCAGACCCCGGCCGCGGAACCCGCCATTCAGGCTTGCCGTTGGCTTGTCACATCATCCATCGCGAACGAGGACCAAATGAACACGGATCTGCAACGCGGCTACGGCCTCCCCCAATCCCGTCTGGCCGCAGCGATGGCGGCCGGAGGCTGGCTCGAGGACGAAGAGCGCAAGGACAAGAAATCCGAGAAAAAACCTACGCTTAGCGGCGAAAAGGGCAAGGGGGAAAGCTCCCCCAGTTCGCGGGCTGTCGCCGATGTCGGCGAAGGGATTACCGATCGCACGGATCGCTCCGCCTAACTTACTTTGAACTTGTGGAGCCGACGGGCGTTAACGGGTGAACAACCACCTGTGAGCGCCATGGACTATGTCAGCATACTGGATAAACCACCGCTAGAAGCAATGGTTCTTACCATTGTCCAAACGGCAACCTTGTTCGCCTTGGTTCTGGCAGGGCTTAAGCTTGTCGGACGGCGCGTCTTCGGCGAGCAAAGCCCGCAGGACCTCGTTATCCTCCTCCTGATCGCCGAGTGCTGTGATCTTGGCCTCACGCACGAGGAGGCCGGGTATTGGGGAACGGTCGTCAGCGTCATCACCATTCTTTTCCTGGGCTGGCTGTGCGAGCGTGTCGGACTCCTGCGCAAGGCGATATCATCGTCGCCGGTCGTCATCTATCAGAATGGCAAGCTGGAACGCGAGTTGATGGAGCATCATATGCTGGATGAATCCGATCTTCATGAAGCGGCGCGCCATTATGGCCTCGAGAAATATCAGGAATTCAGGATCATTACCCTTGAGGGGGATGGCGACCTGACGGGGGTCCCACGCGAGGGTGCCTTGCGTCAGGGGTCGGTGGGATGAAAGGTCTGCAGCGTATTCGCCTGCGAAAAACCCGCGACGTTCCGAACAGTCCTCTTCCCGTACTTCTTTACCGCGCCGTCCTTGCGCCCGGCATTTCTCAAAAGGCCAGACGTTTTCGCGCAGCTTTCGTGCGGAATGGCTGGACGGGCCTCTGGACCGATACGATATTCGATTATACCCATTTCCATTCAAACGCGCATGAAGTGCTGGGTATCGCAGCGGGCCGTGCAACCGTCGAGCTTGGCGGCCCGAAGGGGCGCGTTGTACATTTGCGGGCAGGCGATATGCTGGTGCTGCCGGCAGGTACCGGCCACCGGCGGTTGGGCGAC
>DASPMW010000118.1:0-5002 GCA_035626855.1 Patescibacteria group bacterium | reverse complement strand
TCGAAAATCGTTTCGATCAGCAGCAGGTCCGCGCCGCCCTGCACCTGCCCGTCGATCGCCTCGTAATATGACGCGACAAGCTCGTCGAAGGTGATGTTGCGAAAGCCGGGATCGTTGACCTCCGGCGACATGGAAGCCGTGCGGCTGGTCGGGCCGATTGCGCCCGCAACAAAACGCGGGCGGTCGGCGGTGCTGAATTTGTCCGCAGCGCGCCGCGCGACCTGCGCCGCCGCGAGGTTGAGATCGAAGCTCAAGGCTTCCATGCCGTAATCAGCCATGGAGACGCGGTTGGAATTGAAGCTGTTGGTCGAGATGATGTCCGCGCCGGCATCAAGATACTGCGCATGGATGCCTTCGATGATCGCGGGCTGCGTCAGGTTGAGGAGGTCGTTATTGCCCTTGAGCGGCTTTTCCCAGGCGGCGAATTGCGTGCCGCGGTAGTCCGCTTCCTGCAGCTTGTGGCCCTGGATCATCGTGCCCATCGCGCCATCGAGGATCAGGATGCGCTGCGAGAGCGCCGCGGTGATTTCTTTTTGGCGGGACATGCGTCAGGCCGTTTCCGGCGCGCCTGCCGTCGGCACCAGTTTCAGCTTGCCGTTTTCGACCGCGATTGCGAGCTTGCCGTCGCGCAGCTCGAGCGCTTCCTTGCCGAACAGTTTATAGCGCCAGCCGCTCATTGCCGCCACTTTCGCTTCCTTGCCGAAGGCGGCGATCAGTTCGAGGTCGGAGGCGACGCAGAGCAGCTTGGGCGCCACTTGCGCCTCCTCGCAGCGGAGCTTGAGCAATACGCGCAACAGATCGATGGTGGGCGCCATGCCGGGCGGCAGATGCGCGCGCGGCTCCCATTTCGGACCTTCGCTTTCCTCCATCTCGATGCCGCGCTTGACGGCGGCGAGCAGCTCGAGCGCGCGGTCGCTTTCGGCGAAGCCGCGGTTGACGTTGCGCATCTTGGCGAGCGCTTCCTGGTCCGCGGGCGGGTGGGTCGCGATCTCGGCCAGCGCCTCGTCCTTCAAAATCCGGCCGCGCGGCACGTCGGCCTGCTGCGCGAGGCGTTCGCGCCAGGCGGCCACTTCCTTCAGCACGCAGAGCGCGCGGATCTTGTGGCTTGGGATCTTGATGCGCTCCCACGCCTCTTCGGGGCGGGAGATATAGTTTTCCTTGTCGGAGAGATTTTTCATCTCGTCCTTGATCCAGCCCGTGCGCTCCAGCTTTTCCAGCCGGTCGGCAAGCTTCAGGAATATCTTGCGCAGATGCGTGACGTCCGCGAGCGCGTATTTCAGCTGCTTCGATGTCAGCGGGCGCATCGCCCAGTCGGTGAAGCGGCTGGATTTATCGAGCTGCTTTTTCACGATCGAATTCACGAGCACTTCGTAGGAAACCTGCTCGCCATAGCCGCAGACCATGGCGGCGACCTGCGTGTCGAAAATCGGGGTGGGGAGTTTGCCCATATGGTTGTAGAAAATCTCAAGATCCTGCCGGCAGGCATGGAACACCTTCAGCACTTCCTTGTCGCGCAGGAACTCATAGAAAGGGTCGAGGTCGATGCCCTCCGCCAGCGGATCGATCGCATAGGCCTCGTCATCATCGCCCGCCACCTGGATCAGGCACAGGTTCGGGTAATAAGTGCGCTCGCGGATGAATTCCGTGTCAACCGTCACGAAATCCGACTTGCGGAGTTTCGTGCAGAGGGCCTTGAGGTCTTTGGATGTCGTGATAAGTGTCATGATTCAGCAACTTAATAAAATTTACCGCCTTTCGCCATGATTATTTTTGGGGCAAACTTCCCGCCAAATGCCGATTTTACCGGAGTTTTCGCCATGAAAGCCTATATCCTCGACCGTCCCGGCGCGCCCGATACGCTACGCCTTGCGGATATGCCCGTGCCCCAGCCAAAGCGCGGTGAAGTGCGGGTGAAAGTCGGCGCGGTCGCGCTCAACCCTGTCGATTACAAGGTGGCGGCGCGCGGCCATTCTGACTGGACCTTTCCCTTTATTCTCGGCCTCGATGTCGCCGGGGTGATCGACGCGGTGGGCGAGGGGGTGGCGGACTGGGCAATGGGCGAACGCGTTTATTACCATGGCGACCTGCGCAAGAACGGCGGCTATGCGGAATATGCGGTGATCGATGCCGATGCGCTAGCGCGGATTCCGGCGGTGGTCAGTTTCACGCAGGCCGCGGCGCTGCCCACGGCGGGCTTCACCGCCTATCAGGCTATCCATCGCAAAGGCGCATTCCGGGCAGGCCAGACGATCCTGATTCATGGCGGCTCCGGCGGGGTTGGCGGCTTTGCGATACAGCTTGCGAAGCGGCTCGGCTTGCAGATTTTTACGACCGGCTCGCCGAAGAATTTCGACAAGGTGAAGGCGCTCGGGGCGGCGGCAGCGATCGATTATAACGGCGATGTCGCAGCGGAAATCGGGCGGCTGACGAATGGTCGCGGCGTCGACATCGTGATCGATACCGTGAGCGCGGCAAGCGCGACGGAATCCTATCACCTCCTCGCCCATAGTGGGCATCTTGTCTGCGTCGTTGGGCTGCCCGATTTTACGGTGTGGAAACCATTCGAAAAGGCTGCATCCGTGCATGAACTTGCCCTGGGCGCGGCCCATGCCTCGGGCGACCGTGCGGCGGTTCGCGAACTCGGTCGCATTGCTGAAGAACTGGTAGCTCTAGTCGCTGCAGGTGATATCGACCCGCTGGTCGGCGAAACCGCGCCGTTCGACGCGCTGCCTGATGCACTCGGCCGGTTGCAGCGGCGCGAGGTCGCCTCCGGCAAAGTAGTCATCGCACTCGATTGAGATTATGAAAAACTAAAAATCACCGTGCGTCATCGACTCTCAACATCAAATTTATGCTAAAACTTTTCGCTGTATTTCGACCGTTACAAGGGATTGAACCATGACGACCTATCGCACCCATACCTGCGGCCAGCTGCGCGGCAGCGACGCGGGCAAAGACGTAAAAATTTCGGGGTGGGTGCATCGCAAGCGCGATCATGGCGGGCTCCTGTTCATCGACCTGCGCGACCATTATGGCCTCACGCAATGCGTGATCAATTCCGACAACGCGGTATTTGCGGAGATCGAGAAGATCCGCCTCGAAAACGTTATCATGATCGAGGGGGAAGTCGTGGCGCGCATGGCGGGCACGACGAATAAAGACCTGCCGACCGGCGAGATCGAGGTGAAGGTCAAATCCTTCGAACTGCTGTCCTCGCCCGTGACCGACATGTTGCCGCTCCAGGTCAACTCGGACGAAAATTACGGGGAAGAAGTGCGCCTGCGCTACCGCTTCCTCGACCTGCGCCGCGAAACGATCCACAAAAACATCATGCTGCGCTCGGACGTGATCTATTCCATGCGCCGCCGCATGGTGGAGCAGGGCTTCCGCGAATTCCAGACGCCGATCCTGACCGCATCGAGCCCCGAAGGCGCGCGCGACTTCCTCGTGCCGTCGCGCCTGCATCCCGGCAAATTCTACGCGCTGCCGCAGGCGCCGCAGCAGTTCAAGCAGCTCCTCATGATGTCGGGCTTCGATCGTTACTTCCAGATCGCGCCCTGTTTCCGCGACGAAGACGCGCGCGCCGACCGTACGGCGGGCGAGTTTTACCAGCTCGACATGGAAATGTCGTTCGTCACGCAGGACGATGTGTTCAGCGTCATGGAAAAAGTCATCGGCGGCGTGTTCGAGGAATTTGCCGAGTTCACGGGCTTGAAGCAGAAAGTATCGCCCGCGCCGTGGATCCGCATACCCTATGACGAATCCATGCTGAAATACGGCAACGACAAACCCGACCTGCGTAACCCGCTGGTCATCGTCGACGTATCCTCCGTCTTCGCGCGCGCCGATGTCGAATTCAAGGCGTTCAAGGGCATTGTCGAGAAGGGCGGCGTCGTGCGCGCAATCCGCGCGCCGAAAGTCTCCGATCGTCCACGCAGCTTCTTCGACAAGCTGAACAGCTGGGCGCAATCTGAGGGCGCGGCCGGCCTTGGCTATGTCACGCTGGAAGGCGATGATGGCAAGGGTCCGATCGCGAAATTCCTGCCTGCGGGAGCCATGGAAGAGTTGCGCAAGCTGACCGGTGCGGAAAGCGGTGACGCGGTGTTCTTCGCAGCCGATCTCGTCGCTGACAAAGCGGCCTCCCTCGCCGGCAAGGCGCGCACGAAAATCGCCGAAGAATTGGATATCATCGAAAAAGACACCTTCAAGTTCTGCTGGGTGATCGACTATCCAATGTTCGAATTGAATGACAAGACGGGCAAGATCGACTTCTCGCACAACCCCTTCTCGATGCCGCAGGGCGGGCTGAAGGCGCTGCTGAACGAAGAGCCGCTGAAGATCAAGGCGACACAGTATGACTGCGTTGCGAACGGGCTGGAGCTCTGCTCCGGCGGCATCCGCAACCACATGCCGGAAGCGATGGAAAAAGCCTTCGAGATCGCGGGTTATCCGAAGGGCGCCGTGCAGGAAAAATTCGGGGGCATGTATAACGCGTTCAAACTGGGCGCGCCTCCGCATGGCGGCTGCGCCTTCGGCATCGACCGCATCATCATGATGCTCGCGAAGGAACCCAACATCCGCGAAGTCATCGCATTCCCGATGAACCAGCAGGCCGAAGACCTGATGATGGGCGCGCCGTCGCCCGCCGAGCCGCACCAATTGAAAGACGTTTCGATCAAGCTCGACCTGCCGAAAGCGGCCGTCAAGGAAGTCAAGCAGGCAAGCTAGGCGAGCAGCTCGGCATAAACGTCGAGCGTTTCCCGGCCCATCTTTGCGGTGGTGAAGTTGGCGATGACGTTCTCGCGTCCTGCCGTAGCCATCGCCATTTTATCGGCGGGCGCAAGTGACAAAGCCGCGCCGATGGCGCGGGCATATTCCCCGATATTGGTCGGGCTGATCAGCCAGCCGGTCGTGCCGTTAACGACGGTCTCGCGCGCACCGCCGTGGTTTGTCGTGATGACCGGCACGCCCATCGCCTGCGCCTCCACGGGCACGCGGCCGA
>DASPMW010000117.1:0-9595 GCA_035626855.1 Patescibacteria group bacterium | reverse complement strand
GGCTCGGCCGGCAACATGATGAAGCCGTTCCTTGTCGCGCGCGGCATCTCGGTCATGGGCACCACGACCGGCGAAGAATACCGCAAGCATATCGAAAAAGATCCCGCTCTCGCGCGCCGCTTCCAGCAGATGGTGCTGGGCCAGCCGAACCGCGAGGCGACCTTGTTCATCACCGAAAAACTGTGGCCGGGCATCAAGTCCCACCACGGCATCACCGAGGACATCTCGAAGAAAGACCTCGAGTATATCGTCGACATGACCAACCGCTACGCGCCCGCGATCTCGCAGCCGTCGAAGGCGGAAACCGCCCTCGATGACGCAGCGGCGAACGCGAAGCAGCGTCACAGCGACATCATCGAGCGCCGCGACATCGTCGCTGCCGTCTCGCAGATGTCCAAGCTCTCGGTCGACTTCCTCAGCCAGAACGACAGCGACCGCTTCCTGCGCATGGAAAAAGAGCTGCCCGAGCAGGTTCTCGGCCAGCCCGGCATCCAGCGCGTGGTGGACGGCCTGATCGGTTCGCGCTCCGGCCTCTCCGACCCGAACCAGCCCTGGGCTGCCTTCGTGTTCCAGGGCCCGACCGGTACCGGTAAAACGGAACTCAGCAAGGCGCTCGCCCGCTACCTCTTCGGCGACGAGACCGCGCTGATCCAGCTCAACATGGCGGACTACAGCGAGAAACACACCGTTTCCCGCCTGGTCGGCGCGCCTCCGGGCTATGTCGGCTTCGAAGATTCCGAACCGGCCCTGACCGAGCGCATCCGCCAGCGCCCCTACTCGATCCTGCTGCTCGACGAGATCGAAAAAGCGCACCCCGACGTGTTCAACGTCCTGCTGCCCGTCCTCAACGACGGCGTCATGACCGACAACCACGGCAAGAAAGTGCTCTTCAACAACGTGATCGTCGTCATGACCACGAACCTCGGCGCGAAGGAAGCAATGGCTTACCTGAACGGCGCGGGTTCGGCGGATGATTTCGGCCTCGACCGCATCGCGTCGGGCTCGAACGTCTCCCCGGAAGAGCAGGAGCAGAAACTCTCGGCGATCTACGCGAAAGAGCGCAAGAAGTTCTTCCGCCCCGAGATGATCAACCGCATCGAGGAGCTGGGCGGCTTCGTGACCTTCATCCCGCTTGCGCAGGAAGTCATCACGAAACTGGTCACCCGCGAGATCGAAAAGGTCAACAAGCGCATGTCCGACCCGACCGGCGCGGTTGCCCTCAACCCCTCGCTCAAGGACGTCAACATCGAAGTGGGCGCAGATGCCCGCATCCAGCTGGCGGCCGAAGGCTACAAGCCGGATATGGGCGCGCGTCCGCTCCGCAAGGTGGTGCGCGAGAAGATCTCGAACCCGCTCGGCAAGTGGCTGATGGCGAACAAGGAGCAGATCGCGGACTTCGTTGCGAAGAACGGCCCTGCCAAGATCATCATCAACGAGCTGCCGACGAAGGAAAACCCCTTCAACCCGCAGCTGGTCTCGGCGACGGTTTCGGCGGAAGTTTCGAACGACAACAAGACCGCGGCGACGCCCGCCGCGACCCACCGCAAGAAGCGCGGCGGTCCGACGCTCTAAACCGATACTTCACTATGTGTTTTGGTGAAACTGACGGGGCCCCCAAAAGGGGCCCCTTCTTTTTGCGTCCTTTGTCATCCTGAGTGCAGTGAGGTATAGCAGCAGTTAGACTGATTCCGGCAAACCGGAAAGCTTTGTTCCCGCCCGCGCTGAATCCGCTATACTTGCGTTCAGGGCAGCATGACACGAACGAACGAGGCATGCTTTGCAGGACGACCAGCTGACGAAACTCACCGCCCAGGGCGCTTACCTGCGGGAAATCATCGACGCCGTCGCCGATCCCATTTTCGTGAAGGATGCGCAGCACCGCTGGGTCGAGGGCAACCGCGCCTTCTGGCAGCTGCTGGGCGGCGAGGAGAAGGGCCGCGGCAAGACAGATTACGACCTGTTCCCCAAGGAGCAAGCCGATCATTTCTGGGCCGGCGACGAACGCGTCCTGAAGGGCGAGAAGTTCGACGAGGAAGAATTCCTGACCACGCCGGAAGGCGAGCGCCTGACGATCGCGACCAAGAAGGTCCATGTCACCTTTGCCGACGGATCGCCCGGCATCGTCGGCGTCATCCGCGACGTGACGAAGCAGCGCCAGATGGAGGCGGAGTTGCGGGAGCATCGCGACAACCTCGCTCGGTTGGTGGAGGAACAGGTGAAGGACCTGACCGCCGCCAAAGCGCGCGCGGAGGCCGCCAATGTTGCGAAGTCCGAGTTCCTTGCCAATATCAGCCACGAGATCCGCACGCCGATGAACTCGATCGTCGGCCTCGCGACGCTGCTGAACAACGCCGACGTGCCGCCGCCGAAATACAAGTTGTTCCTTGCGACGCTGGAATCGAGCGCGAACAGCCTGCTCTCGCTGCTCAACGACCTGCTCGACATGGCCAAGATCGAATCCGGCACGGCGGAGATCGACAGCCTTCCCTTCGACCTTGCGAAACTGATGGAGGAAATGCGCCAGTCGCTGGCCGCGCAGGCGATGAAAAAGCGCATCCAGATCCACGCGGCCTGCGGCCTGCCCGAAGGGGAAATCCTGCTGGGCGACCCGCGCCGGCTGCTGCAGGTGCTCATCAACCTTGCCGGCAACGCGATCAAATTCACCGAACAGGGCAGCGTCGCGGTAACGGCGGAGGCCGACCCGGACGAATCCTTCGTGCGCATCGAGGTACGGGACACCGGCATCGGTATCGCGCCCGACAAGCTGGATTCCATCTTCGACAAATTCATCCAGAGCGATTCATCGATCGGCCGCAAATATGGCGGCACGGGCCTCGGCCTCGCCATCACGCGCAACCTGGTCGAGCTCATGGGAGGATCGATCGAGGTGACGAGCCGCCTCGGCGAAGGATCCGTCTTTACGCTCCGCCTGCCGCTCCGCACCTCCGAAAAAATGACTGGCCGCCAGCCGCGCGCGGTTTCCGCCCGCGGCGCGCCGCCCCTGCCCCGCGCCTTGCGCGTGCTGCTGGTCGAGGATACGCCGCCGAACGTGCTGGTCGCGGGCGAGCTGCTGTCGGCGCTCGGCGCACAATATGACGTGGCGGAGGACGGGCCCGCAGCCCTGGCGAAATTCACCGCGCAGAAATACGACGTGATCCTCATGGACATCCAGATGCCGGGCATGAACGGCTGGCAGGTGACGGAGGAAATCCGCGGCATCGAGGCGCGCGAGGGCGCGATTGCGACGCCGATCATCGGCCTGACCGCCCATGCCTTCGCGCGCGACCGCGAAAAATGCCTCGCGGTTGGCATGAATGACTTTATCTCAAAGCCCTATACGATCGACGAGCTGCGTCGCGCACTGGTCACGGCCGCGCCGTAAACAATAACAGCAGCGCCCTGATCAGCCGATGGCGGGACCGGGTTTCGCGCGTGCGACCGGTGTCTGCGGCGGGAGAACAATCGGCGTGGCATCGTTGGCGGGCGCGGGCGGTGGCGGTGCGGGCGGCTTCAGCGCTTCGTCCATGACATGATAGGTGTAGCGGAACACGCGGCCCTTGGTCCAGCTTTCGTCGGTTGACCGTTTATAAATTTCCGCAAGATCAAGGCCGAGATAGGGATTGCCGCTCGCAACCGCCGCCGCGCGCAAGGTGGCAACCGTTTTGCCGTCAGCGCCTTCCATCTGCGTATAGCGGGCGATATCGGCCGCCTGATAGGCCCATTTCATCTTTTCGCGCTTCTCGAGCAGGCTGTCGAGCGCGGGAAACGTCACGCCCCCGGTAAAGCTTGGCAGCACGCCGACCTTGCCCGCAATCGCGGTTTTCTCGGCGAACTGGTTCTGCGCGACATGCGACGCATGCTCGAATTTCTTCTCGGAAATATCGCGCAGATAGGTGGACAGCTCGTGGTTGAGGTAGAAATTGCGCCAGTCGTCGCTGTTGAAGACATGCGTCCAGACGGCTGCGCCGACCGCGCGCAACGCGACCTCTTTGGTCGCGCCGGCTTCGGTCGATTTCTTGTACGTGTCCTCGATCAGTTGATAGATTTTATCGTCGTTATAGGTCGTGCCGCCCTGGTAATGCTGCATATGGTTCCAGTAGGACGGATCGCCCGCAAGCTTCGCCTCATAAGCGACGAGGAATTCCATCGTCAGCGCCGCCGCCTCGATCGACAGGTTGCGCTGCACGCGGCTCTGGATGTCCCAGTCCGTTTCGTAATTGAGCAGCTTGTTGCGGTCCTGCGCGGCATGCATGATTTCATGCGCAATCGTCATCACCTGCGCCTCGCGCGAGGCGAGCGGCCCCGCCACGATCGTCTGGCTGCCCGGCAGGTACTGCGCCGCGATGCCGTTCGGCATATGCTGCAGGCTGCAGAACTGCAGCCCGTTCTGCGCCGCGAGATCGACGAGCGGCTTGCCCATATATGTCAGCTTCGACAGCGCCTCAACGGCGTCATAGACATTCTTCTGCTCCACCGCCTGCTCGGGCGTCGCGGGCGCGCGGAAGCAGAATTTTTCCATGTAATAGGCGGTCTTCTGCGCATCCGACATTTTTGCAAGCAGCGCGGCTTCCGACGGCGCGGGGTTGGGCGGCGCGTTGTAGAAGAAAATCTGCTGGTCGTAAGGCACGGTATCCGCATCGACCGGACGCTTCACCTGCTGCGGCAGCGCAACGGGCGTCGAAACGATGCTGCGCGGATTGTCATTTGCCAGCGGCAGTTCGGAAAGCGCGGGTGTGGTCGCGCAGCCTGTCGCAATCGCGCCGAAGCTCGCGGCCAGTCCCGCATTGCGCAGGTGGCGCAATCCGGACTCGCGCCGCTTGCGCGCGGCGGATTTTTTAAACGCGTGCTTTTTGCGACCGGATTTCGCCATTGCACCCCGCGGGACAGATGTTCAAGAAGACATCAGTCTAACAGTCACAGGCGCGATGACAACAGGCAGGTGCGGCGCAGCAAAATTTACGAATAATGTTATGACAGCCGCGTGCTCAGCGCTTCGGCGGCTTCGCCTTCGGCACCTGCGGATGATTGCGGCGGCGCCAGAGCGGCACCATCAGAAGCCCGCCAAGCGCCGCGCCGCCGAGCCCGCCGAGCAGGCCTGCGCGGTCATTCAGTTTCTGCCCTTCCGCCATCGCCTCGCCCGCGACGCGCGACAGGTCGGCATCGGTCAGGTCCTCGTCGCCGAAGAAGTTCGAGAAGGCCGCGCCGACCGCAGCGTCCTGCTGGTACATAATCCCCTTGGCATAGTTGCCGGTCCAGGGGGAGACATCGATGCCGACGCGGGCGTTGTAGTCATCGACCAGCCGGCCGTAATCGCGCTCGGAGAGATGCGTGTTCATGCGCAGTTCGCCGATCATCACGCTGGAATCCTGCACGAGCCTCACCATCAGCACCGGCTGCTCATGCCCCGGGAGGGCCAGCATCTCGGCTTTTCGCTGCGCGAGGCCGTCGATGCGCGCCTGGAATTCCGCGATCGTCGGCGCCTGCAGCGGATCGACGGGCGCAGGCGTATTGAGCTTGCCCCTGAAAAATTCAGCCTCGGTCACGTTCTCGTTATCGCTCAGCTGCGCGAGCGTGAAGCTGCTGGCCTGCGGCTGGGACACGGCCTGCGCTGTTTCATGCCCGACATATCCGGCCCCCGCCCCGAAAGCGAGCGCGATCGCCGCCACCACGGCGCGCGATTTGCGATTGAAGAATTCTGAAATGGACATGGCTGTTCTCCGGCGCGGACGCGAAATATAGTTGCAATATGGAATAGCGCCTTTGTAGGCGCGCCCGCGGCCCAAGTCAACCCGGCACGGAAATTAACTTAACGCCGTAATTATTCCCGCGGCTGCAGCATCCGCCCGAGCCTGCCGCCGCCGACGAGGTGAAGGTGCAGGTGGGGGACTTCCTGCCCGCCATTCAGTCCGCAGTTGGAAATGACGCGGTAGCCCCCCTCGGCCAGCTTTTCCTGGCGGGCGATGAGCCCGAGCGCGCGGAACAGGCCGGCAATTTCCTCGGTCGAAGCGTTCGCCGTGAAATCATCCATGCTCACATAAGGGCCCTTGGGGATGACAAGAATATGGCTCGGCGCCTGCGGGTGGATATCGTGGAAGGCGAGCGCGAAATCATCCTCGTAAAGTTTCCTGCAGGGTATCTCGCCGCGCAGGATTTTCGCGAAGATGTTGTTGCTGTCATAGGCCATGAAGCGCTCCCTCGTTGCTCCGGCCAGACTAGCAACACCCCTCGTTTGCGCCTAGGATAAAATCATGGAAACCGAATTCCCCAAATTGCTGGCGCCGCTGACGCAGGCCTTCACCCAGACGGGCTATATTGTCGTGGGGCTGATCTTCTCGGTCATCGGCGGCGCGATCCTCCTCGACTTTTTCGCGTGGAAAGCAAAGGCGGAGGAAGTGGAGGGCACGATCATCGGGGTCCGCAGCAATGGCCGCACCTATCGCCCCGTCTTCAGCTACAGCCTTGACGGCAACATGCATGAAGCAACCTCCGACACGGGCTCAAGCTCGCTGAAGGGGAAGGAGACCGGCCGCGTCATGCAGATCTATGTGCGCCGCCGCGACCTGTCCGTCGCGCGGCCGGCCAAGGGAATGCTGTGGCCTGTTTTAGGCGCCGCGTTTTTCGCGCCGGGCGCCTGGCTCGTCCACCGCGCCTTCAACGATTATGAAGTCAACGGCTACACCTGGGCGACGCTCGCCGTGCTGGCGATCATGAGCGTCAATAAATTCCGCAGCATCATGATTCCGAAGAGCCAGCGCCTGAGCGCGGAAACCTGGCGGCTGCAGCGCCGTCAGGCGGTTTTGTCGGAGCCGCTGATGACTGCGGAGGAGATCGAGAACTCGCCCGCCATGCAAAAACAATTGCGTCAGGCGCGCAAGCATGCGGCTGTTGCGGGCCCGCTGATGATCTTGCTGGGCGCGGCGGCGCTGGCGGGCGCGTTCTATTTCGGCTCCACGACCCTCTCGCTGATGAATGAAGGCGTGACCGCGCCGGGCGAGGTTATCCAGCTGGCCTATGAATCCACGGGCAAGTCGAGCGGCTATCACGCGATCATCCGCTTCCGCGACGAGGCGGGCGCCGACCATACCTTCCGCGACAGCTTCGGCGCGAACCCTGCGCTTTATGAAGAGGGGGAGAAGGTGACCGTGATGTACAGGAAAGACGATCCGCAGAATTCCGCCGCGCTCGATCGCGGCATCTTCAACTGGCTGGTGCCCGGCGCGCTCGCGCTGTTCGGCCTGTTGTTCCTCCTGGGCGGCATCGCCCAGATGCCGCGGCAGCGGGACGAGGCCGTCTGACACAAAAGAAGAGGGCTGCGGTCAATCTCCCCTGACCCGCAGCCCTTCAAGAAGACGCCCCATGAAAAAGGCGTTACCCCAACAAAAGAAATTCGTTACATCGCTATCTTTGCGGCATGCGTCACATGCGGCGCGGCGACGGCCGGCCCGTTCGGATGCGCGACTTCCAGCTTGTGCACATGCTCGAGTCCGCGGTTCAGCTCGGCGACCGTGTTTTCCTGTCCCGCGACCTTGCTGAGCTGCTCGATGCGGTCGGTCAGTTGTTTCTCGGTCAGCGCGACGACGCCGTCGCGCACGCGCGTGCCGCGGCCGTTCACTGATTTGAAGGCGTTGCGGATGCTTTCCGCTTCCTGCTCGCGGCCCGGATGGACGACGACGAAGCGCGCCGCATAGGCGCCGGTGCCATTCTCCGCGCTTGCGTTCCAGAAAGCGGTGTCGGTGAACTGCATTGTGACCTTGTCTTGCGCCATCGTTTCGATCCTTTCGATCCTTATTTTTCAGCTCTCAACCATCAGCCCGGTTTCGAACATATATAGACTTTATGGCAATAAAGTTAACAACTCGTTACGAAGCTGAAATTTCAGCGGAATTTTGCCCTTTTGGGGGCGGGAATCCGGCCCTGCCATGGCCTTCGCGCGAAGTTTATGGTAACAATAGAGCAGCTTAACCGGATTTAAAGAGGAGCGCCCGATTCTGCCGCTGAAGTTTTTTCTGGCGATTGAACCCGCAAACGGTATCATTCCGGCAACTATCTATATGACGGGCAGATCATAATGGCAGCGGGCACAGCCCCCGATATCGCAGCGACAGAAGCGGCTCCCGAATCCGGAGCGCCAGATGCTGCGCCGGAAAAACCGCCGGGCCGGCTGCGGCGCCTGTGGAATACCGCCAGCCGCAAGGCGCGCGTCACCTGGAACTTCACCAAGGAATTGTTCAACGACCATACATTCTGGGTGAAGGCGCTGGCGGTGAAGGGCGGCGCCTCGGCGATCCTCGTCACCGGCCTTGTCGGCATCTCGGCGATGATGAGCATGCCGCTGCTGGTCGCTGCGACGGGCATCACGCTCTCGGTCGGGCTCATCGGCCTATCGCTCTACGGCATGGCGGCGGGCGGCATCAAGGCTTGGGAAGGCCTGCAGGACGTCTATGCGCGCACGACCGGCCAGGCGCCGAAGGAGCACGTCTATAAAGAGCGCAAGGATATGTTCCAGCGCCTCGCAGAAACGAAATTCATTCAATCGCTGACGCATCATAAATGGGCGAAGAATCTCGCGAAAACGCATGCCTGGCGCACCACCGCGAAATTCACGCGCAACCGCGAGGATTCGGTGCTGGGCGGCATCGCAGTCGGCGGCGCGGCGCTGTCGCTGGTCGTGGGTGCAATGGCGCTGCCGTTCGTCGCCGTCGGGTCGCTGCTGACGGTTGCGACGGTCTTCGCGGTCAGTTCGACTGTCTCCGGCATCACGGGGCTTTATTTCAGCATCACCGGTCTGCGCGAAGAACGCCGGATGAAGCTTGCCCATAGCGAAAAGCAAAAAAAAGCGGCGGCGCAGCCGAAGCTCGAGGCGACCGATCTTGCCCCCATCGGCTTCCCCCTCGTGCTGCCGCTGCCCGCGCTGACCGATGCCGGGCCCCTCGCCCGCCCTTTCACGGAAGCGGCAAAGATGCCCCTGCCTGAATTGCTGGCCGTTCCCGCCAACGCCAACCAGCCCCAGCAACAGCCCAAGGCACCCGCTGCCTGAATGGTGGGTACGTAACTTTTGTGTCAGTTCGTACTCATTCGTAGGCAGACTGATCCTCTGTTCATCGAAGACGCTGAAATTGCAGGTTTTGTTACCGGGTTAACCCTTCATTACTTGCCATATTGTACAATCATGGTACATTGGCGGCGTTATCAAATTGAGATTGCTCGATATTAACGCCCATGGAAGGGTCACGCGCCTTGGACCACACGCAAACCACCCCGCAGCCGGAAAAAACCGCCACTGCACCGAAAAAGAAAACCCGCATCGCGCAAATGATGCTGCCGCAGCTCGACCCGAATTCGGCGCTGCTGCCGCCCGACAAATGGATCATCGATACCTCGTGGTCATTCATCCGCGACAACCGCAGCTTCCGTCGCCGCGTCGGCGGGGTGCTGGGCTTCGGCCTTGGCGCATTTGCAACGGTGATCGGCGGCGCGGTGGCTGCCTTTGCGATGAGCGGCAGTGCGCCGGTTTTGGGCGTTGCGGCCCTGACGCTGGGCGTGGCGGGTTTCCTCGCGAAGAAGACCGCCGATAACGTCGCGAAATTCAAAAGCG
>DASPMW010000116.1:0-4877 GCA_035626855.1 Patescibacteria group bacterium | reverse complement strand
TTTCCATATGGGAAAACGCGCCTTTGCACCATGTCCGATTATATCATATCTTGTTTCAAAGATAACGCCCATCCGCGGCTTATAACCATAAACAATTGAAAGCATTGACGAATGAGCGAAGATATCCTGGCCCTTGCGGTGCCCGAGATTCTTTCCCTGTATGAAAAAAAGAAGCTCTCGCCGGTCGAGGTCACGCAGGCCTGCCTCAAGCAAATCCTGAAATACAACCCCGTCCTGAATGCGCTCAGCATTATGGACGAACGCCATGCGCTGCAGCAGGCAAAGACCGCCGAAAAGCGCTGGGCCAAGGGCGGGCAGAAGGGCGGCTTCGACGGCATCCCGGTCACGGTCAAGGACAGCTTCAACGTCAAGGGCTGGCCGAGCCGCCAAGGCTCGCTGACCACCAGCCCGGTCGCCCAGCGCGACGACAGCCCGGCCGTCACCCTGCTGCGCGATGCGGGCGGCATCATCATCGGCAAGACGACGATGCCGGAATTCGGCGTGAAGGGCGTGACCGACAGCCCCCTCACCGGCGTCACGCGCAACCCGTGGAATACGCGCAAGACCCCCGGCGGATCCTCGGGCGGCGCGGCGGTCGCGGCAGCGACGGGGATGGCGTATATCAATCTCGGTTCCGACGCCGGCGGATCGATCCGCATTCCGGCAAGCTTCACGGGCGTCTTCGGCTTCAAGCCGAGCCCGGGGCTGATCCCCGCCTATCCGCCGGGGCTGTTTTCGACGCTGTGGTCGGCGGGGCCGATCACCCGCAATGTGACCGACGCCGCCTGCGTGATGGATGCGCTCGTGAAGAACGACCCGCGCGACTGGCATGCCGTGCCGTTTCCCGCGCCGCAGTTCTGCAAGCAGCTGCAGGCGCCGCTGCCGAAACTGCGCATCGCGGTCGCTTCATCCATCAACGGCATTTCCGCCGTTCCAGAGGTGCGTGATTTATTCTCGCAGAAAATCGCGCAGTTGAAAAAACTCGGCAGCGTCGATGAAATCAAGATCGACGCGCCCGGCCTCATCGATGTTTTCAACCGGCACTGGATGGCGGTCGCCGCCTACAGCGTTTCGGAATTCCCGCTGAAGCAGCGCAAGCAGCTTGACCCGCGCTTCCTCCACTGGGCCAAGCGCGGCGAAGGGCTGACGCTGAAAGAATACCTGTCCGCCGAGCGCGAGCGCATGGATATCGGCGCCTATTTCAAGGAGCTGCTGGCGTCCTACGACCTGCTGATCACGCCCTCGACGCCGATGACCGCCTTCGATACCGGCATCAATATGCCGAACGATGCAAAGGGCAAGCCCTGGGAGGACTGGACCCCCTTCACCTACCCCGCCAACCTCGCGAAGCTTCCCTCCGCATCCTTGCCGATGGGCCTCACGAAATCCGGACTGCCGGCGGGGATGATGGTGACGGCGGGCTACCTGCGCGATGTTATGCTCATGCAGGCCTGCTATCGCATCGAGCAGGAACTGGGCTTCACGCCCTGGCTGCAGGCAAAAAAAGAGGGGTAGTTTCCCACCCCTCTTTCCGATCAATACCGTCGCGGTTACTTCACGCTCGAAATCGCCTTGCGCAGCTTGTCGGTGATCTGGCCGATCTGGCTTTCGTTGACGATCAGCGGAGGGCTCATGGCGATGACGTTGCCGGTGAAGCGGCAGACGACGTCGTGCTCCCAATAAAGCTTGTCGAAGATTTCCCAAGCGCGGCTCATTTCCTCGGGCGGCTTGCGGGTGGTGCCGGGATCGATCTCGACCGCGCCCATCAGCCCGATATTGCGCACATCGATCACATGCGGCGCGCCCTTGATGCTGTGGAGCGCGTCTTCCCAGACTTTCTCCATCTTCTGGGCGTTTTCGAACATGCCTTCCTCTTTGTAAACTTCCTGGGTCGCAATCGCGGCGGCGCAGGCGAGGGGGTGGCCGGAATAGGTGTAGCCGTGCAGGAACTCGACGCCGAATTCGCCGCCCTGCATAAAGGCGTCATAAATACCCTTGCGGCAGAAGGTCGCGCCCATCGGCACCGTGCCGCTGTTGATGCCCTTCGCGCTCGTGATCATGTCGGGCAGCACGTTGAAGCGCTCCGCCGCCGTCGCCTTGCCAAGCCGGCCCCAGCCGGTGATGACTTCGTCGAAAATCAGCAGCACGCCGTATTTGTCGCAGATCTCGCGCAGCTTTTCGAGGTAGCCGACGGGCGGCACCAGCACGCCGGTCGAACCCGCGACCGGTTCCACGATCACGGCCGCCACGTTTTCCGCATCATGCAGCTGGATGACCGATTCCAGGTCTGTCGCCAGCTCCGCGCCCCAAGCTGGCTGGCCCTTGGAATACGCGTTCTTTTCGATGTTGTGGGTATGGGTGATCCAGTCGACATTCGGCATCATCGCGCCCGCGAAGACCTTGCGGTTGGCGGGAATGCCGCCCAGCGTCGTGCCGCAGATATTGACGCCGTGATAGGCGCGCTCCCGCGCGATGATTTTCGTTTTCGCGGGCTTGCCTTTCATGCGCCAGTAGCCGAGCGCGATCTTGACGGCCGTGTCGACGGACTCGGAGCCCGAGTTCGAGAAGAACACATGGTCGATATCGCCCGGCATTTCCGCGACAAGGCGCGACGCCGCCTGAAAGGCGAGCGGATGCGCGAAGGCGAAATTGGGCGCGTAATCCAGCACGCCCGCCTGTTTGCGGATCGCCTCGATGATTTTCGGGTGGTTATGCCCGGCATTCACGCACCAGAGGCCGGCGGAGGCATCCAGCAGCTCGCGGCCGTCATCGGAATAGTAGTACATGCCCTTCGCGCCGGTCAGCATGCGCGGCTTCTTCTTGAAGCTGCGCTGCGGGGTATAAGGCATGAAATGCGCTTCGAGATCGTTCGGCTTCAGGCCCGCTTCAGGAACCGGCTTCAGGGCGGAGGTCATTTTTACATATCCTTGTCGTCTGACTTGTTTGCATTCAAATTGTGCCCAGAGCATACTCGCCTGACTCGGAAAATGGCAACCCCAAGGGGGCAACCCCGCAGGCGATGAATATGAAAAACACCAATGGCTCCGGCGACCATCATGAAGACGGAGAAAACGACCCGAAAATCGCGCGGTTTCCGACGCCCGCCGAGCGGCGCGAGGTTGCCAAAATGCGCGCCTCGATGGAAAAGGCCCGCGCGGCCAATGACCAACCAAAACCTGAGCCGATCCTCAACCTGCCGCCGGTCACCAAGTGGTTCTCCGGCCTGCTGATCCTCATCCAGGCCGTGATGTGGGCGCTGCCCGATAATCTCAAGGAACAGGTGCTCGCGGTCGGGGCGTTTTTCCCCCAATGGTATTTTACCGACCAGCCGCTCGATACCTGGGCATGGGCGGGCGCGGTTGTCGGCCCCTTTGCCCATATGCTGCTGCATGGCGGCTGGCTGCACCTTGCCATGAACGTCGCAACGCTCATGGCCTTCGGCGCGGGCCTGGAAAAGGAAATCGGCGGCAAAAAACTGCTGCTGCTGTTCGTGCTGACCGGCCTCGGCGGCGCGGCCACGCATCTTGCCTATATCTTTTTCCTGCACCCGACTGAACTGGCGCCGCTGGTCGGCGCCTCGGGCGGCATTTCCGGCCTGTTCGGCGGCGTGCTGATGATGGCCCATGCGCGGGGCCTGATGGGCCCCGGCTATACGCGCCTCGCGCCCTTCATCCTCATCTGGATCGCGATTTCGCTGTTCTTCGGCTATTTCGGCATGCCAGGCGCGAATGCGGCGATTGCCTGGACGACGCATATCGGCGGTTTCCTGTTCGGCTTGTTCCTTTACAAGCCCGTCGCGAAGATGAACATCTGATCTCTGGTGCGCCTTGAAACATTGCACCACCATGCGTGGTGCCACGATTCTATTCTGCCCTTTCTTCGCAATAAAAAATCCCCGATTTCGTCTTGAGCCGGATTCCCCCGCTCTATACATTCCCTTTCCGGGAGTTTTGGGATTTAAGGGAGTTCACGATGAAATTCGCAGCCGCCAGCGCCAAGCCGCAAGCCATGCACGAGGAAATCCAGCAGCAGATGCGCGATGTCTGCCAGCCGCGCGGCTATGACGAATTCTACCGCGTGACAACCGAGCGCGGCTTTACCAAGATCACGATTCCGAAGACGAAGAGCGCGGGTTAAGGACGAACCGCATCCCTTTCGAGTAACGAAACGACGCGATTCCAGCGCCTGTTCGCGTATTCACCGATATAATGCTCGCGGTAAAAAACCGAATGCGCTGAATCATTTCCGCGCAGATCAATGCTCCTTTTTTCTCCGAAGGACGCTTCGGACACCATGTGTCCGCCGGACAGCGTAAATTCCGCCTCGTGATTGATGGCACCGTTTGGAACGTAATCGCGAATATTTCTATGGAGAGACTCGGCGCTTTCTTTCAAGGGGCCGCATTCCCAGCAAACGATACGGTAATTTTGCCGAACCTTTTTAAAGGTCACGGTTGCGCAGAAAACGTGACTGATTGTTCCGCAATCGAAGATCTTTTCGACCTTGACCTGATTTGACGAGATCGCTTGCCCCGACGTGATAAGGATTGGCCCATTGGCAAGCGAGATGCTGTTCCACTCTAGCTCGGCGTCTGGGTCCTGAAGGTAATGTGAAATGCCGGCGATGTGAGGCAGGCATGACCATGTTTCCGCATAATCATGTTGCTCCGACTTCCATTCTTCCAAACGGGAGACCTCGCCGCCCAACAGTTGCCGCCAGTCGCGCATCCATCTTATGCTGTCTCCTGCGGCTCCCCCGCGGCGACGCGTATCCATCACGAAATTACCTCTCAGGTCTTCACAGGAGGTCCCTTTTACGACTGCAAGCGCCAAGTCTTTTGGATACCCAGTGTAAAAATAATAAGTGTTTGAATTGCG
>DASPMW010000115.1:0-8058 GCA_035626855.1 Patescibacteria group bacterium | reverse complement strand
AGAGCATGTTCTGACAGCCGTGTTTTGACGCAGGCTGGCCGGGCGTGTATAAACGCTTCCATGTCTTCCGTCGCCGATGGCTTAAAGAAACATAAGGGAAAAATACGCCTGTCGATCCGCATCACGGTATCGGCGCTGGCGGCCTATCTCGTCAATCATTACCTGCAGTTGCCGCAGGGCTACTGGATCGCGTTCACCGCTATCCTCGTTGTGCAGGCGAGCGTCGGCGGCTCGGTCAAGGCGGTGTTCGAGCGCATGCTTGGCACCTTCGCCGGCGCCGGCTATGGCGCTTTGATCTCGACGGTCTGGGCGCATCTGCCGCCCGGATATTACCCGGGCGCGGTCGTCGCGGGTATCGCGCCCGCCGCCTTCTTCGCCGCGCTGTACCCCAGCTTTCGCATCGCCCCGATTACAGTGGCGATCGTGCTGTTCAGCGACGCGGCGCAACATATGACGCCGTTTGAATACGCGAGCCACCGCGTCCTCGAGATCGGCGTCGGCTGCGTGATCGGCATGTTGGTTTCGTTGGTCGTGTTCCCTTCCCGGGCGCATAACGTCCTCGCGAACGCGGCGAGCGCGGTGGTCGAGACCTATGCCGAGCTGCTGGAAAAACTGCTGAATGTCGCGGCAGGCAGCCTCGACTACGCGGCCGTCGAAAACCAGCACGCCGATATTCGCGCCGCGATCACGCGGCTGGAAGCGGTCGCGGAGGATGCAGTGCGGGAAAAGAAAAGCAAGCTGTCGGATGAGCCGGACCCCAACCCGCTTTTGCGCATTATTCGCAGGCTCCGCTTCGATCTTGTCATGATCGGGCGCGCCGTGATGCACCCGCTCCCGCCTGCCGTTACGCAGACTCTCGGGCCGCCACTTCTCGGCGTTTCAACGGAATCCGCGGCCCTGCTGCGGGGCGCTGCGCAGGCGCTTGCCGGCAAGCCGGATGTAGCCGTGCCGGAATCGCTCGAACTTGCCTTTGGCGGCTTTGCCTCCGCGATCGCGCAGCTGCACAAGACGCATGCGCTCGCACCGTTGTCGGAGGCCGAAACGGGCCGCGTCTTCACCTTGAGCTTTTCGATCGAGCAGCTGCGACTGAACCTGCGTGAACTGGCCGCGCGGGCGAACGAATTCAACGGCAATGCTTGATCAGCCGCGCGGCTGGCGCTGAAACCGCGCCGTGCGCGGCGCTATGGTTGACTTTGACGTTCCCTGACCAACGATGCCGGCAATTTCGACCACAGCGACCTCGTGCGCGCGCTGGCGTTCGGCGGCGCGCTTCATCTGGTGGGCATTATTCTCCGCGACCAGCTGGCGCAGGAATGCCGTGTCATCGCGCCATTCGGTAATAGGGTCAACCGGACCCGTGCCTGTCAGAGCGTGTTTTTCCTGGAGGCGCAGCATGCGATCCGCCGTGTCTTCGTCGCCGGCGCGCATGCCGAAGATCTTCGAGAGTTTATCGAGAATATTGCCCATCAGATAATCCCCGGGCGGGAGAACCGCGCCGTTGGCGGTGCTGCCAGCTGCGTCGCGGTGCCTTTTCCCATCTCCTGCGCAACCGCAAACGCGCTGCTGAGGAGACGCGTCTTCAGCTTGAGTTTGAAATCCGGGGGGAGCGCCCATTCAAGCGCTGATTTTTTTTCGAAAACAAATTTGGAGGCGGCGTCGTCGAAGAGGCTGGAAATGTCCTTGGAGAAAATCGGGTTTATTTCATCATGGTTTCTGATTTCATAGCCGCGGCCGAAAGCCTCATCGCTTTTCCGTGACGTGAAACTTTCCCAGTCCAGCGGATTTTTCCGCGGAAATTTTTCCAGCTTCTCGGGCAGGTCCTCCAGCCAGCGCTTCCAGTCCTCATCCATTGGACTGGCCCTTTTTGAAACGCGCGGTCAGCGGTGCCTTGGTTTTTTGCCGGGTGCCGGCCTTCACAATTTCGACCACCGCCTTGACCACTTGCGCCGTAACGGCGAAGGATGTCTTGAGGATTCCCTGTGGCGGGCCGTCGCCGGATGAAACCTCGGTTTCAGGTTGCAGGGCGCGACGACGCGGTTTTTCCTGGACGTCTGCGTCGCTGTCGCCGGGTTCGCGACGCCGACGCGGTGCTGCTGCGGCCAAGGGCCGATCCTCGTTAAAGAAGCGTTCGCGGTCTGGCGCCAGCGCGGCGGTGAGCTCGCGGGCTGTCTCGTTAAACAGCTCGGTCAGGCTCTTCCCGACTTTCCGGTAATAATCTTCCATTTCACACCCTTTATCCCCGCCTCTGTGGGCAGGTGATGGGGTACATTCTACCCGTCGGGAACGATTATGTCAATTCTTGCGGGTGAAATGCGCCGTCTGCGGGGCCTTGGTTGCGTGAAGGATACCGTCCCCCATTGTTTCGATGACAGAGAGAAGGCGCTTTTTTTCTTCTGTGCAGGCCTGCTCCTGCTGCTTCTCAAACTTCGCGGTCATTGCATGGGAGATGCCGGCCTCAACGGCTTGCTGGATTTGCATCTCGCGCTGCATTTCAAATTCGATCATGGCGTTTCGGTACCGCTTCTCGCCCGTTCGGGCCTGTACGCGTTGCTTCGCTGCCGGACCGGCAAAGGCTTTCTTTAATTTTGCGATGAAATTCATGGATTACCGACCCGCTGCTCGCAGGAGTTTAATCCAAAGGTGTTGTTATGTCAAACGCCGGTTTTTGGCTTTGGCGTCCGCGGAACCCCGGCAGCGCTGGGGCGATGTTCGGAAATCATCGTCTGCTTTCCGGGCTCCCCTGCCCAGGTGACGTGGAAGTCCCATGCGGGGTCAAATTCCAGCTTGATGAGCTTGAGCGCGCGGGCGGCGTCACGCGGCGGCATGTCGGCCGGCACGACAATTTCCTGCTGGTCACAGGCCTTCTCCGCCATGCGCAGGTCCACCTGTTTCGCCAGCTCCTCATAGGCCTGCTTCTGCGCGGACGTCATCGTCGATTTGATGAACTGGATACGCAGGAGTCGGAACAGCGTCGGATCGGTGAAGCTGCGGCGGAAATTGTCGAGCAGGCTCATTTCTGGTCCTTTTACGGTTTCATCCCGCCGGCCTTCTTCTCGGCCGCGGGCGCGGCAGCCGATTGAAGCTCGTTGCAGGCATTCTGGATGCGCTCGCAGGCCTTGGTCAGCGTTTCCTTGTCAAGCGCGTAAGAGACGCGGAAGAACGGCGACATGCCGAATTCCACGCCCGGCACGACGACGACGTTGTGCTTCTCCAGCAGGTAGTTGCAGAAATCGGTGTCGCTCTCGATCACCTTGCCGTCAGGCGTCTTCTTGCCGATTGCGCCTTCGCAGGAGCAATAGATGTAGAATGCGCCTTCGGGGGTGTGGCAGGCCAGGCCTTCCGCCTTGTTCAGCATGCCGGCGACAAGGTCGCGGCGTTCCTGAAATTTCGCGCGCCAGTCCTTCAGGAATTCCTGATCGCCATTCAGGGCTGCCGTCGCGGCCGCCTGCGAGATAGAGGACGGGTTGGACGTGCTCTGGCCCTGGACCTTGCTCATTTCCTTGATCAGTCCGACGGGGCCGGCGGCATAACCGATGCGCCAGCCGGTCATGGCGTAGGCTTTCGATACGCCGTTGACGGTCAGGGTCCGGTCGTACAGCTCGGGCGTCACTTCGGCGATCGTCGAGAATTTGAAGTTGTCGTAGACGAGGTGTTCGTAAATATCGTCGGTCAGCACCCAGACATGCTCGTGCTTTTTCAGCACCTCGCCGAGCGCTTTCAATTCTTCGCGCGTATAGGCCGCGCCGGTCGGGTTGCTGGGGGAATTGATGATGACCCATTTGGTGTTCGGCGTGATCGCTTTTTCCAAATCGGCGGGCGACATCTTGAAGCCGCTTTGCTCGGACGTCTTCACGATAACGGGGGTGCCTTCGCAGAGCTGCACCATTTCAGGATAAGACAGCCAGTACGGCGCGGCGATGATGACTTCGTCTCCCGGGTTCAGCGTCGCCATGAAAGCGTTATAGAGCACCTGCTTGCCGCCGGTGCCGACGATGATCTGGTCGGGCGTGTATTCAAGGTTGTTCTCGCGCTTGAATTTCGCGGCGACGGCCTTACGCAGCTCGGGCGTGCCGGGCACAGGCGTGTATTTGGTCTTGCCCTCGTCCATCGCTTTCTTGGCGGCATCACGGATGAATTCCGGCGTGATGAAATCCGGCTCGCCAACGGCGAGGCCGATGACGTCCTTGCCCTGCGCCTTCAGTTCAGCCGCTTTGGCCGCCAGCGCGAGCGTTGCCGAGGGCTTGATTTTCTCGAGCCGCTTCGCGATCAGGTCTTTCATGTCACGTTTCTTGGTCATTTCACACCTTGTTATTTTTCGAGCATTTTAAACGGGATTGCGATATCGAAGCCCTGCACGTCAAACCAGGCCTTCAGCGTGGCAAGCGCGGGATCGTTGATAGCATTGATGAACAGCTTGTGGACATGCGGGATGAACTGCAGGTAGCGGTCTTTGCCGTCACGCACGAACAGGCGCACGAAGATGCCGAGCACTTTGGCATGGCGCTGCGCGGCGAGCACGCGGTAGGAATAAGTGAAAGCGTCGCGGTCAAGGCTGCCCATCGCTTTGAAGTACCGCTCAAGCAGGTGTTCTTGCAAATCCTGCGGCACGTCGCGGCGCGCGTCTTCCAGCAGCGACATCAGGTCGTAGCTGAACACGCCTGTCAGCGCATCCTGGAAATCCAGCAGCCCGCAGCGCGAAATGCCGTCGCCGTCGGTGCAAAGCATGAGGTTATCGACGTGATAATCGCGCAGCACCAGAGTCGTCTGGTCGGCCGGGAATTTCGTGAACAGGTTGCGCCAGACTTCGCGGAAGGATTCCTTGGAGCCCTCGTTCAGCAGCTTGCCGGAGACAGCCGGGTAATACCAGTCGACCAGCAGCATCGCTTCTTCGATCAGCTGCTTTTCGTTATAGGCCGGCAGGCCGAGGTCGTTGCGCGCGGGATGGCGGTGCAGGTGCGACAGCACATCGACCGCCATTTCATAGAGCGGCTTTGCGTCAAGGTTGCGGTTCAACAGGCGCGTATAGGTATCGTCGCCGAAATCCTCGATCACCAGCAGCCCGTTCGGGATATCGCGCGCGTAAATCTCGGGCGAGCGCAGCCCGAGCGTGCGCAGCTGTTCCGCGATCGCCACAAACGGCTCGACCATCACGAAGGGCGGCACGGGCGGACGATCGGGCGGGTCCTGCATCAGCAGCATCGGCTTGTTCGCGCCAACCAGGCGGTAATAACGGCGAAACGACGCGTCCGCGGGCAGCGCTTCCAGCGTGATATTCTTCCAGCCGAGCTTCGCGATGAAATCCTCGCGCAGCTTTTGACGGTGTTCGTTGATTTCGGGCATGGCTTGTTGCTTTTGGGCTTGCTGCATTTAAATGACCTTCTCGAAAAACAAGGCAAATTAGCATTTTTGCATAGCGCGGGACAGGATAAATCCCCCGCCATTTCATGAATTTCGGCGACAACTTGCTCTCCCCCTCGTTTTAACATAAAATGGTGTTAAGGGTAGAGCGTCGCCTATGCTGCATAGCAACACTAGGGGTGCTGATAATGTCAAAAGATATCAAAGATATGTCGCTGCCGATCAATCGCTTCATCGAGCTGGGTCAGGTCGATGCATGGCTTCGCGGCATCGCCGACATCGTGCCGCATCCCGCCGAGACGGGCGACAAGGTCATGCAGGAACGCGAGCTGCATGCTTCAGTGCCGGGATTGACCGTGAACGTGCTCGACAGCAACCTGCATGTGCTTCCCCTCGCTGACCGGCACCTGATCGACAGCGAGGATATCACGCGCATGAAGGGCTTCCACAATCTCATCCATGCGGCGTCGCGCAACAATGTCCGCGTGGACATTGAAAACATCGGCGGCTCCGCGTTAGAAGTGGCCTTCGAGCCGGACGAGCCGTTTTCGCGGAGCCTCGTCTTCGGCGCGACCTATGCCAATGTGCTGCCGACACTGTTCGGCACGCAGGCCGTAAACAGGCGGCGGTAGGCTGGATTTATTCCAAGCGCTGACTATATTCGCGGGTATGACAAAACCCCTGAAACAACCCTCCTTGTTCATCCCCCATGGCGGCGGCCCCTGTTTTTTCATGGAATGGAATCCACCAGATACCTGGAAGAGGATGGAAGCTTACCTCGCCTCCCTTCCCGCGTCCCTGCCGGAAAAACCGAAGGCCATGGTGATAATTTCGGCGCATTGGGAAGAGGACGAATTCACGGTCGCGACCAATCCCCGGCCTGAAATGATATACGATTATCACGGGTTTCCGCCGCATACGTTCCAGATAAAATGGAATGCGCCGCATGACGCGGGACTCGCACAGAAGGTGCTGGGCCTCATCGGCGCGGCGGGCATCAAGGTTCGCGAGGACGAAAATCGCGGCTATGATCATGGCGTTTTTATCCCGCTGAAGGTCGCCTTCCCGACCGCCGATATTCCGGTCGTGATCGTTTCTCTGAAACGCGACCTCGATCCCCGCGAGCATATTGCGCTGGGGCGGGCGCTTGCGCCGCTGCGCGATGACGGCGTATTGATCGTCGGCAGCGGCATGAGCTACCACAATCTCCGCCAGTTTTTTGGCGGGCGGGAGAACAACGACGCGTCGGCCTTTGATAGCTGGCTGACCGGCATAGCCACGGCAGCGCCACAACAACGCGATGATGGTCTTGCAGGGTGGGAAAAAGCCCCTTCCGCGCGCGCCTGCCATCCGCGCGAGGAGCATTTGCTGCCGCTGATGGTCGCATCCGGCGCGGCAGGTGACGATACTGGCACGCAGGATTATAGCGACAAGGTCATGGGCCTTGCCGTCTCGGCCTACCGCTTCGGCTGACTACGGGATGTCTTTCAGGCAGATTCTGCGGCCCGGCGCGTCGGTCGTGTAAAACACCTTCACAAGGTGGCGCCGGCCATCCTCATCGACATAGACTGAATCTTCAGCCGGAGGCGCCTGCAGCGCAGCCTGCAGTGATTTCAAATTCAGCTGCGGCGCGGTTTCGCGGATGACCTTGTCAAGCGACAGGATATTCTGCGTCGAGACAAGGTCGTTCCAGCCATTCGCAAGGCCCTGACGCGCAAGGCGCACGACATTCATCCAGAACGCCTCCTTGTCCTTATCGGACTGGAGCGCTTGCGCCTTGTCGCGCAGCAGCGCGAGCTTTGCCGGATCAAACGCGCCGGGGTTTACCGTGAGGATATTGACGTCTTCCGGCAGGTTAGCCGCGCCCTCCAGTTCGGCGAGGAGCGAAGGCAGGGATTCACCCTTCAGGTCCGCCTTGATGGCCGCGTCAAGCTCCGGCAGCAACGCGTTGCCCAGGAGGATATCTTTTTTCACCATGCGCAGCGCGTTCAGCCAGGACAGGCGCTTTTCAGCTGGCGTTGCAAGCACACCCGATTGCTTGATGAACTGGTCGAGCGACTGGCGGTTGAGGTCGATGCGGAAGGCATCGCGGATATCGGCACTCGTCTGCACATAAAGCTCGTTCCCTGCGCCCGTCATCGCGAGCATGTAAAAATAGACATCGACCATTTTCTCGAAGGAGTCGTGCAGCTGCGCGGCTGCGGGCGGCGCGGGATTGGGATATTCGCCAAGCTGGAGGTAGCGCGCGCCGCCGAAGCGTTCCATGGTTGCAAGTTCCCGCGCATCGATGAAGCGGCCGCGGCTGCCCGGCTCCACCTTGTCGGCGCCGGCGAGGATGAAGAGAAATTTGCGCACCTCGTCGCGGCGGCTGTCATCGGCTGTGAACAGGCTGAGGAAATCATGTGCCTGGAAAGCGGCGACGGCGCGGAACAGCGCGTCGGAACCTGCCGCCTTCTGCCGCGCGGCTTCATCGCGCAGGCCGGGCATCGACTTGATCGCCGGAAGATCGGGCAGCAGGAGCGCCTGCGCCCGAACGACATCGGGAACGGCAACGGCTGCGGGCGGCGGCAGGGCAAGGTCTTTCGGGCGGGGTGGCGCGATATCCTCGAAGCATTCATCGAAGCCCGCAGGGCGCGAGAAATAGGCGAAATAGATATAGACGCCCACTCCCGCGAGCAGAAGGAAGCACAGCACCGGGAA
>DASPMW010000114.1:0-10496 GCA_035626855.1 Patescibacteria group bacterium | reverse complement strand
GCTAAAGCTGCCGCAGCCGACCGCGATCCGCGAGCCTGTCGTGCATTTCGGCGGGCCCGTCGAAACGGGGCGCGGCTTTGTCCTGCATTCGACCGATTTCATGCGCGAGGATACCGTGCGCATCAACGACGAGATATGCATCACCGGCACGATCGATATTCTCTCGGCGCTGGCCGAGGGGCGCGGACCGCAGAAGAGCATTTTCGCGCTCGGCTATGCGGGCTGGGGTCCGGGCCAGCTGGAGGCCGAGATGCAGGCCAATTCCTGGCTGACCGTCCCCGCCGATGACGAGCTGCTGTTCGGCACCGACATCCCCATGAAATGGGAGAAATCGCTGTCCCGCCTCGGCATCCATCCCGCGATGCTCAGCATGGATGTGGGCCGCGCCTAGAAGTGGCTGCCGCCCAGCGAGATAAATTCTTCCGACAATAACGAAAACATCTGGTGATCGCGCCATTCGCCGTTAATGCGGATATAGCGGCGGGAAATGCCTTCGGCGTGAAAGCCGCAGTTAAGGAGCACTTTCTGGCTCGCGACGTTTTCGGGAAGCGTGCCGGCCTGGATGCGATGAAGCTTCAGCGCGCAGAAGCCGAACTGGCAGGCGAGCAGCACGGCTTCGGTCATGAACCCCTGCCGCGTTTCCTCCTCATCGAGCCAGTAGCCGAGATTGGCCATCTGCCCCGCGCCGCGCACGATGTTATTGAGCGTGACGCCGCCAACGAGCGCGTTGGTATCGTTGCGGAAGATGAAGAAGGTGTAGCCGCGGTCGCTGTCCCATTCCTCGACATAGCCGGCGAGCCGGCGGTTATAGCCTTCGCGCGTGATATCGGCGAGCGCACCCGTCGGGCTCCAGGGTTTCAGGAATTTTTCGTTGCGGCTGCGGACATCGACCCAGTCCTCCCAGTCGGCGCGTTCCGGCGGGCGCATAAATATTCTCTCGCCGGCGAGACGAAGCGGCAGGCGCGCGCGTTCGGATTTGAACAGGTTGAGCAGCATTTCACGCCAGAATTGCCTAAAAAACGCTGCGTTTAAAGCCTAAATAATCTATAGTGACCAAAAAAGAGGCGTTATGACCACCACCAGCCAGAAAACTTCCCTGTTCCTTGCCGCCACCGCCGCACTTGCGCTGTTGTGCGCCGCGACAGCCAGCCCCGCCGCGCAAGCGACGCCCAAGGCGAAACACGCGAAATCCAGCTCCGCCGCAGCGCCCGGCAAGCCCGCGACCAGCGCCGCCGTGACGAAAGCGGAAGTCGGCACCGATGAAAAGCCGCTGCCCACGCAGGACACGGATGAAGACCTGCCGCTGCCGCCCTACCCGCCCGGCGCCCGCACGGGGACCGGCCAGATGAAAACCTATTCGATCGGCGAAGAGGACACGTTCCTTGATATCGCGCGGAATTTCGGCCTTGGCTATGTCGAGCTGCGCGCCGCTAACCCTGAAATCGACCCCTGGTCGCCGCTGCCCGGCGAAAAGCTCGTGATTCCGGGCTTCAAGCTGCTGCCGCGCGCCCCGCAGAACGGCATCGTCGTCAATGTCGGGGAAATGCGCATGTATTTCTTCCGCGGCGCAGGCCTGCCGCCGCTCAGCTTCCCGCTCGGCATCGGGCGGGAAGGGCTGGAGACGCCCGTCGGCAGCACGACCGTGACGGGCAAGCTCGCGGCGCCCAGCTGGCGTCCGACCGCGCGCATGCGCAAGGAACACGCCTGGATGCCGGCGGTGGTCCCGCCGGGCGCCGCCAACCCGCTCGGCACCCATGCGCTTTACCTGGGCTTTCCCGAAGTGCGCATCCACGGCTCTAACAAGCCTTGGGGCATCGGACGCCGCGTCAGCTCGGGCTGCCTGCGCATGTATCCGGAAGACATCGTCAATGTCTTCAACATGACGCCGGTCGGCACGCGCGTGACGGTCGTCAACCAGCCGATCAAGTTCGCCTGGGTCGGCGACAACATGTACCTCGAAGCCAACCCCTCGATGACGCAAAGCGGCCAGATCGAGATCGACGGCACGCATAGCATCAAGCCGATGGGCGACGGGCTGAAAGAGCAGATCCGCGCGGCCGCCGGCGAATACGAGCACCGCATCGACTGGTCGGCGGTAAACAGCGCTATTCGCGAACGCCGCGGCTATCCCGTGCTGATCGCGACCAACGGCAAGGCGCGCGCGCCTGAAGTGAAAAACGAAAAGGGCAAGAAAGCCGAGCCTGCGAAATACGACCGGCGCTGGAAATCGGAATACAACTAACCTTACAAAAAGCTTTCAGATAACAAAAAGCCGCGCCGGAGAAAACTCCTGGCGCGGCCTTTGTTTTATCCCCGCTTACGCAGGGATAAAATTACTTCTGCATGCTGGTGTGGACAGCGGTGTCAGCTTTGGTGACTTCCACTTGGCCAGCGCCTGCGGTGCGGCCGCCGGACTGCGGGGTCCAGGTGCCGGTGTTGTGGCAAGCGGTGACGCTGAGAACAGCGAGCAGGGACAGAGCGATCATAGAACGTTTCATTTTATTTTCCTCGTTGGATAGTTGCCCCCTGTTGTAGGGGGGCTGTTGTACAACATCCCCTTGATACTACGGATATCGCAGCAAGTCTATCGACTTAGCCGCGGCGCAGGATCCGCGAACACCTCGTTTGCAGCCTGCTTAAAAGGCTGAATCAGAGCTTCTGGAGCGCCTGGATTTTACGGAAGTAGGCGTCGACGCCATCGACCATCGCGCCCGCGATACGACGCTGAAATGCCGATGAACTCAGCAGTTTTGCCTCTTCGGGGTTCGATAAAAACCCTGTTTCGATGAGCACTGCCGGAACGTCCGGTGCCTTCAAAACAGCGAAGCCGGCAGCCCTGTGGGAATTTGGCAACATCGTTATACTTTTGTTGCCGAAGGCCGTTTCGATGAACCGGGCCAGCAGCTTCGACTCATTCATCTTCTCGCGCATGGCAAGGTCGAGAAGGATGTCGGCTACATCCTGGCTTTCATTGGCGAGGTCGACGCCCGCGACGACGCCCGAGTTGTTTTCCTGCTCCGCGAGGCGCGCGGTTTCCTTGTCGGAGGCGTTCTGCGAGAGCGTATAGATCGACGCGCCGCGCACGCCCGTGCGGCCGATCTTGTCGGCATGGATCGAGATGAACAGGTCGGCCTTCGCGCGCTTGGCGATGGCGACGCGCTCGCGCAGCTTGATGTAATTATCGCTGCTGCGCGTCAGCACGGCGCGGTAGCGTCCTGTTTCGGCGAGCTGGCGCGCAAGCTCCTTGGCGATCGACAGCGTCAGGCGCTTTTCATACACGCCGCCCTGCCCGATCGCGCCCGGATCGCCGCCACCGTGGCCGGCATCGATGACCACGGTGTACTTGCGGTCGAATTTCCTGGCCGGCACCGCCATGCCGCCCGATTTCGGCGTGGTGGCGAAGGAATTGCGCTCCCCCTTCACGATTTCGGTCACATCGCCGGTCGCGGTTTCGGCGGGCGTCGGCAGGCGGGCGCTGCGCACGATGCGGTCCTGTTCCTGGGCATAGCTGGAACTGGGTGGCGGCCGCGCGGATGTTGCGTTGATTTCCCGCGCGCCAAACACCTGCCCCAGCCGGGCGGTATAGAGATTGTCGCTGGACGGCATGAGGTCGATCAGGATGCGGTCCTTCTCCGACCCGCTGCGCGGCGCCAGCACCGCGTTGCCGATGACGGCCGCACGGCCGAGGTCGAAGATGACGCGGGTCAATCCGTTTTCCAGCATGCCGGAACGATAGCCGCGTACCAGCCCGCCGGACATGACCCCCGATTTCGGCGCCTGCCAGCGCGTCGCCGGCAGGTCGACCGCGATGCGGTAGGGCTTGGCGAGGTGGAAGGCCCGGAAATCGGCCTTGCCCGATAATTCGATCGTAAGGCGCGTGCCGCCCGCGCCCAGACCCGTGCGGATCCCGGTGATGGCAAGCGGCGAGGGCGCCGCCCCACCCGCAGGCCAAGCGGCCAGAACGAGCCAGCACGATATAAATATGAAAAAACACCGACTCAGGCGCATCGCGTCAACCGGCTCCCCGTTCATCCCCGTCCCTACTATAGACGAAAGCGGACAGCGTTTCACAATAATTGTGGCGATTCCAAATGCTTACCTTTGGACGAAATAAAACATTGAGTTAGCGGGCGAATACGGATTAAGATGAAATCGCGACAGAGATTATCTTTTCCATATTTTACTTCTGTGTTGAAAAGAACAATCGGGTCAACGAGTTTTGAGGTTCGGCTCATTCTAACCTCCTCCGCTGAAGGCGCGAGTGACAGATGGGCCAGGTGATACGCAGGCACTTAAATACGAAGCAGCGCCCAACCGATCGCGGTCGCTCTCTACTAAAGACTAAGTAGATGGGATGCCTGAACTACACGGTCACTGACAAACCTTAATCAAAACATCGGCGCGCCGGTATTCCCTTTTTTTGTCGCAGGGGGAAGACGCTGGCTTGCGCCTGAAAAAGGACACTGCAATGACAAAGCGCATGCTGATTGACGCAACCCACCCCGAAGAAACAAGGGTGGCCGTCATCAACGGCAACCGCCTCGAGGAATACGATTACGAAACAACCGTCAGGAAACAGCTCAAGGGCAACATCTATCTCGTGAAAGTCACGCGCGTCGAGCCTTCGCTGCAGGCGGCGTTCATCGACTTCGGCGGCAACCGCCACGGCTTCCTGCCCTTCCCTGAAATCCATCCCGACTACTACCGCATCCCCGTCCAGGACCGCGAGGCGCTGATCGCCGAAGAGCGCGCGCTCGCGGCGGAACAGGCCGCCCGCGAGGACGAGGAAGACGCAGCCGAGCTCGCCGCGCAGGGCCACAGCCTTGAAGATTTCGACGACGAGGAAGGCGAGGAGGAGGAAGAAGGCGGCGAACCCGCCGGCGCTTCCCCCGCGAATGCCGACTACGTCCCCCGCCACACGGGGTCGATCGCCGAAGATATCGCGCAGGACGGCGTGAGCGACGACAGCGACGACGAAGAGGAAGAAGAAGAAGAAGACGCGCAAGCCGCCGTACAGGCGAAGGAAGCCAACGAAAGCGCCGCGCAAGGGGTCGAAGCGCCGCAGGCCGACCAGCCCGCGCTTGCGGAAGGCGGCCAGGCATCGGCGGAACCCGCCGCAGCCGGCGCTGAAGGCGAAGAGGAAAAAGAGGATCTCGAAACGGTCGGCGGCGACGCGGTCGAATCCCCCGTTTACCGCTCCGCGATCAAGCGCCGCTACAAGATCCAGGAAGTCATCAAGCGCAACCAGATCATGCTGATCCAGATCAGCAAGGAAGAGCGCGGCAACAAGGGCGCGGCCGTTACCTCCTATATCTCGCTCCCCGGCCGCTATTGCGTGCTGATGCCGAACAGCCCGCGCGGCGGCGGCGTGTCGCGCAAGGTCTCGAACGCGAAGGACCGCCAGCGCCTCAAGAAAATTCTGCATGAGCTGAATGTGCCGGAAGGCATGTCGGTCATCCTGCGCACCGCAGGCGTCGCCCGCACGACGGCCGAAATCAAGCGCGATCTCGACTACCTCCTGCGCCTGTGGGACCAGATCCGCGAGCTGACGCTGAAATCGACTGCGCCCGCGCTGATCTATGAAGAAGGCAACCTCATCAAGCGCGCGATCCGCGACCTTTACCGCCGCGACCTCGACGAAGTGCATGTGGCGGGCCAGACCGGCTTCGAAACCGCGCGCGACTTCATGAAGACGCTGATGCCGACCCATGCGGAGCGCATCCACCCCTATAACGACCCGACGGTGCCGCTGTTCTTCCGCTACCAGGTTGAAACGCAGATCGACGAAATCCATTCCCCGACCGTACACCTGAAATCGGGCGGCTATATCGTGATCAACCCGACCGAGGCGATGGTCTCGATCGACGTGAACTCCGGCCGCGCGACCAAGGGCCGCCATATCGAGGAAACCGCCCTCAAGACGAATATCGAGGCGGCGGAAGAGATCGCCCGCCAGCTGCGCCTGCGCGACCAAGGCGGCTTGATCGTCATCGACTTCATCGACATGGAAGACAAGCGCAACAACCGCATCGTCGAGCGCAAGCTGCGCGACGCGATGCAGAACGACCGCGCGCGCATCCAGCTCGGCCGTATTTCGGCCTTCGGCTTGCTCGAATTATCGCGTCAAAGGTTGCACCCCTCGCTCGTCGAGACCAATTTCGAAGTCTGCAAGCACTGCACGGGCTCCGGCCTCGTGCGCACGGTTGAAACGACCGCCGTGCTGATCCTGCGCGCGCTCGAGGAAGAAGGCCTGAAAGGCCGCGCGACCGAGGTGAAAGTCAGCCTGCCGACCGAAATCGCCCTTTATATCTTCAACAGCAAGCGCGAGATGCTGGCGGCGATCGAGAAGCGCTACAACATCAAGGTGCTGCTCCATGCCGATGACGAACTGCTGAAGCCCGCCTTCAATATTGAAGTCGTCAAGGGCACCGGCGTGCAGCGCGATACGCGCCCCGCGCGCCCCGCGCCCGTGCAGACCGTCGATATGTCCGACCTGCCTGAACTGACCGGCGACGATATTTCGGACGACCGTACCGTTTCCGAAGACGACAGCGAAGATGACAACCGCGGCAACCGCCATGAACATGGCGACGGCGAGCGCGGCGGCGGACGCGATCGCGGCCATCGCCACGGCGGCGGACGCCGTGACCGCAACGACCGGGGCGGACGCAACCGCCACGAGCGCGGCGAGCGCCATGACCGTACCGACCGCAACCATGACCGTACCGACCGCCCCGAGCCGGGCCTCGCTGCCGTCGCCGAAGGCGGCGCGCCGTCAGTCGGCGACGACGACGCGGATCGCAGCGGGCGCCGTCGCGGACGCCGCGGTGGACGTCGCCGCGGCCGCAACCGTGGCGACCGCCCCTTTGGCGGACGCCCGCAAGGCGAGCAAGGCGCAGAAGGCCAGCCGGGCGAATTCGTTGATCTCGCCGGATCGCCGCAGCCCGACATCACCGGCGGTGAATTCGTGGCCGAAGGCGTGACGGAGGGCGGCGAAGCGCCGGCGCAGAACGGAAACCGCGAACACGGCAATCGCGACCGCGGCGGCCGTGACCGCAACCGCGGCGGACGCAACCGTCATCGCGGCGGCCGTGACCGTGGCGGCGAGCGGCGTCATGGCGGCGAACGTCAGGATAACGCGGCAGGCGCGGAAGGCCAGCAGGCCTCGTTCAGCGCTGCGCAGTCCAACGATGCGCCGCGCCAGCAAGAACAGCGCCAGGATCATGGCCATAGCCATGCCGGCCACGACCATTCCCACGGCGGGCATGACAACCAGCACAGCGAAGCCGCCACCGGCACCGATGACGGCAAAGCGCGCAAAGGCTGGTGGAAGCGCCTGACCGAGTAAGCGAGATCAGATACCGACAAAAAAACCCCGCCGTAACCCGGCGGGGTTTTTCTTTTCTCAACTAATTCCCTGCGCCACCCCGGCGAAGGCCGGGGTCCACGGACCTACAATTTGGTATTTAACAGGCTATGCCGGTTATGCACATAGGACGCAGTCCTTGGGCCCCGGCCTCCGCTGGGGTGGCGTGGTGGGAACCTTAGGTATTAATTCTGCGGCAGCGTCTCAACAGGTGCCTGCAATTGCAGCGGCAGCTTGCACAGAACAAAGGTGCCCTGCCCTTCGATGCTTTCTATCGTGACCGTGCCGCCATGCAGCTGCACGATGGATTTCACGAGGGCAAGGCCGAGGCCGGCCCCTGCGCGGCGGGCGGCCTTCTTGCTCTGGATCTTTTCAAACGGCGTGAAGACGCGGGCGAGGTCGTCGGCCGGGATGCCCATGCCGGTATCGCGCACGCCGAGCAACAGGAACGGCCCCGATTTTTCGGCCGAGAGCGTCACGCGGCCGCCATGCGGGCTGTAATTGATCGCGTTGCTGATAAGGTTGAGCAGCACCTGCTTGATGCGGCGGTCGTCGGCGGTGATGCTAAGGTTTTCATCGGGGCAGACGACGTCCATTTCGAGGTTCTGCTTGCGCGCCCAGTCTTCGGTCAGCTGCGCCACTTGCGTCACCATGTCCTTGACGCGGATTTCGGACGGGTAAAGCTTCATATAGCCCGCATCGATCGTCGACAGGTCGAGAATGTCGTTGACGAGCGAGACAAGCCGCTGCCCGGCCTCGATCATATTGGAGGTGTATTCCAGCTGGCGCTCGTTCAGCTTGCCGAAATATTGCTGGTTGAGCATTTCCGCGAAGCCCATGATCGCATTCAGCGGCGTGCGCAGCTGGTACGAGACGTTGGCGAGGAAGTCGGTTTTGAGCCGCTCTGCTTCCTCGAGCGCGGCATTTTTTTCGGTCAGCGCCTGCTCCACCTTCACCGTATCCGTGATATCGATCCAGGCGTTGAGGATATTGCCGTCGGGCAGCGGCACGACCGAATATTCCAGCACCGTGCCGTTCGCGCGGCTGATGCGGCCCTTGCGCTGCTCGCGCTCGAGCGAGTTGGATAAAATAACCTGCTTCATCTGCGGCCAGTCGCGCTCGGTGAAGAACGCCTTGGTGCGGTCGATCAGCTGCGCGATATGCGGCGTGCCGGCAAGGTCGGAGGCCGGGATGTTCCAGATGCGCGCGAAGGACTGGTTTGAGAGGCGGAGACGTCCGTCCTCGCCGAACACAGCAATGCCTTCCGCCAAGTTATCCATCGTCTCTTCCTGCACGGCGATGAGCGTGTTGTAGCTCGTCTCCAGCTGCAGCCGCGAGGTGACGTCTTCGACCGTGAGCAGCAACCCGCCCATCGGGCGCGGCACGACAACCATGCGCTGCACCGTGCCGTCCGGCAGATACTGCATTTCCTCATACGGCTCCAGCAGCGAGGTGAATTTATTGACCCAGGCCTGCTTGAACTGCTTGTAGTCCGCCTGTTCCGGCAGACGGCGCAATTCGCGCATCTTTTCGATGATCTCGATGATCTTCGGCTTGCTGTCGAGCCAGGTGCCGGACATGCCGGTCATCTGCTCATAGGCCGAGTTGTAAAATTCCAGCCGCGTTTCGGCGTCGAATATGGCGATTGCGGTGCGCAGTTGTTCGAGCGCTTCCTGATGCGATTGGGCAAGGCGGTTATAGGACGCCTCCCATTCTTCTTCCTTCGTCACGTCGATCGCGATGCCGACGACGCGCTTTTCCGCGGGTAGCGGGATTTCCGTGACCTCGATTAGGCGGCGCTGGCCCTCGACGATCATATGACCGCGCAAGGACTGCGAGCCGAGCTTGGCGAGCGCCTTTTGCGCCAGCACACGCTGGGTCAGGTCGTCCTTCCCGGCGCCGGTGATGGGGAGTTCTTTCTGGTCGGCGACGACCGATGCTGTCGTGTCATCGACGATGCGGGCATAGGCCTTGTTGCACCAAGTGATATCCAGCTTGTGGTTGCGCACCCAGACCGGGAACGGCAGCGCGTTTGCGTTGGTGCGGGTGTCGTTCTCGCGCTTTTCGACCTGCGCGATCGCCTCGACGCTGCGGAGCGCGGCATTGGCGAATTCGGTGATATCCATCGCCCAGATGACCGAGAACAGCTGCGTGCCGGAATTGGTGACGCCGCGCTTGCCAAAGACCTTCAGCGCCTTCTTGCCGCTCGCGGTATAAACGCCGATATCGAAATATTCGCCATACTGCCGCAGGCGCTCGTACAACCCCTCGATTGCGGCAGCGTCGCCGGGGGCGAGGCCGTCCTGCAGGTCCTGAATGCTTTCGATCTTGTCGACGCCGACCAGCGCGGCGAAACCGGGCGAGATCGCCTGTACGCCCGACTGGTCCCAGCCGCAATATTCGATGGGGATCGCGCGCAGGAAGGCTTCCAGCCGGTCGTTCTGGTGCATCATGCGCTTCTTGTCGGCGCGATGCGGAATCACGCCATCGAGAAGGCTGTCGAAAAAGGACGACGGCGGCACCTGGCCGGCCGGTTTGGACCCCGAAACTGTCATGCGTCATGTTAAAACGCTTCCCTTGCCTGAAACAAGGGAAGCGTTCAAAAAAGCCGTATTGACAAGTGTTAGTAGCGGTAGTGGCCGGGCTTGAACGGGCCGGCGGCATCGATATCGAGATACTCCGCCTGTTTTTCCGTAAGCTTCGTCAGTTTCACGCCGAGTTTGTCGAGATGCAGGCGGGCGACTTTCTCGTCGAGATGCTTCGGCAGCACATAGACCTTGTTCTCGTAGTTCTTGTGGTTGTGCCACAGCTCGATCTGCGCGAGGACCTGGTTCGTGAAGGACGCGCTCATGACGAAGCTGGGATGGCCTGTCGCGCAGCCGAGGTTGACGAGGCGGCCCTGCGCCAGCACGATCAGGCGCTTGCCGTCGGGGAAAATCACTTCGTCGACCTGCGGCTTCACTTCTTCCCATTTGTAATTGCGCAGCGCCTCAATCTGGATCTCGGAATCGAAGTGACCGATGTTGCAGACGATGGCGCGGTCCTTCATCTGCCGCATGTGGTCGAGCGTGATGACGTCGACCGAGCCGGTGGCGGTGACGAAGATGTCGCCGGTCGCGGCGACGTCGTC
>DASPMW010000113.1:0-9194 GCA_035626855.1 Patescibacteria group bacterium | reverse complement strand
GAAAACATGCGCAATCCGCTGCAACTCGCGAGTTATGAGGAGATGTACGAGCGCGCCCTCGATATTTCACGCCTGCCGCGTTATTACGACACCGAACTCGACAGCCACCGCCGCATCCTGTGGGTGGAGGGCGTCGACCTCTTTACCAATCAACAGAAATGGTCGCCATTTGAAGTGGTCCATGCGGATTATGCCGTGGATGCGCCATCCGGAAACGGGTTTGTCTCCTCATCCAATGGACTTTCCTCGGGCAATAATCACCATGAAGCGATTATCCACGGCTTGTGTGAAGTGATCGAGCGCGATGCGCTCACACTGTGGACAATCAGCACAGCAGAGAAGCAATTTGCCCGGAAAATCCGTCTCGACAGTGTTACGGAGCGCCGGGCAATTGAAATCCTGGATCGCTTTTTCGCAGCAGATATCGCCGTCGGCATCTGGGATATTACCAGCGACACGGGCGTACCCGCTTTTTTGTGCCGCACCCTCCCCAACGAACCGGATGTCAGCGGGGCACGCCCCGCTTCGGGCATGGGTTGCCATTTGTCGCGCGATGTGGCGCTTCTGCGCGCGCTGACGGAAGCCGCGCAGAGCCGGCTCACATTTATATCCGGCGCGCGGGATGATATGCCCCGGAGTGACTACGGCAAATACCTATCCGCTGAAGCACATGCAAAATGGCTCGCGCAGATCGAGATGCAAGGTTCGCGCAACCTGCGCCGTATCGCGTCCCTGGAGACCCAGACCTTCGACCATGACATCGCGGTCTTGCTCGACTCGCTACGCAGGGCGGGGATCAGAGAGGCAGTGGCTGTGGATCTTACGATCGACGGACTTAACATTCCAGTCACCCGCGTGGTGGTTCCCGGGCTGGAAGGGATTCTATCGCGCAAAGGCACTGTGCCGGGCGAGCGCGCAGGGCGACTGCTGCCCGGAGGTCCAAATGGCTGATGCTGTGATCTTCGCCGGCCCTACCTTCACCGTCGCGGAAATAGAAAAGCGCTTCGGGATAACCTCGGACAAAGGAACTTTCGAGCTCACCAACGGCAACCGGCTTGTCGTACTCGGCCCTGTCTCCGAAGGTGATGTTGCGCGGCTGGTGTCCGAAGCTCCCGCGATCATCGCAATCATCGACGGTCTCTATGAAACGGTGCCCGCCGTATGGCACAAGGAAATTCTCTACGCGATGAAAGAAGGCATCCACGTCCTCGGCGCTTCGAGCATGGGTGCGCTGCGGGCCGCCGAGCTCGCACCCTTTGGCATGGAGGGTATCGGAGAGATATACCGGGATTTCGTCGGAGGCCTGATTGAGGACGATGACGAGGTGGCGGTGGTCCATGGCCCGGCCGAGGTGAAATATGCGCCGCTGTCTGACGCAATGGTCAATATCCGGCGGACGGTGGCAGCCGCTACCGCTGCCGGGATCGTCTCACCGGAGAATGCAGCGCTCCTGCTGCGCATCGGGAAATCACTGTTTTACAAGGAGCGCAGTTACCGCGCCATTATAGATATGGCCTATCGCCAGGGCGTTAACCCGCAACAGCTTCTGGCTTTTAAAACATTCATCGCGACGCATCGCGTCGACCAGAAACGTCTCGACGCGCTGGCGCTGGTCGAGATCGTCATCGCGCGGCTAAATCGACAGGTCGATAAAAAACAGGTATTATACGCCTTCGAGGATACCCGCCTCTGGCGACACGCGGGCACCCACGCCCGACAGGAAGCAGATGCTATATAAGAGTTATCGTAAAACAAGTCTCACCCAGTTATTGTCGGACAAGGACAAGCAGGACCTGATGGCGCTTGGCAAGCGCCATGAATACCGCGAACGGAAAATACTGTTCCGCCGCGGCGACCGGGGCGACTGTCTCTATATCCTGCATAAGGGCGAAGTCAGCATTAGCATCGCCTCTTCCGATGGGCGTGAAATTATCTTGAACCGCCTATCGCCCGGCGAAGCGTTCGGCGAAATCGCTATGTTCGATAAAGGCACGCGGACGGCAGATGCGTATGTATTAAAAAACACGACCCTGATATCCATCGAGCGCGACGATTTCTTTCGCTTCCTTGGCAAGCGCCCTGAACTGAACGCCGCTTGTTACGAACTTCTTTGTGCGCGATTGCGGTGGTGCGCTGATCTCCTGGAGGATTTTCTGTTCAACGACGCGCTGGAGCGCATGGTGCGTAACCTTGTCGCCTACTCGGAAAAACACGATAACCTGGTGAATTCCGTCATCGAGATCACGCAGGAAGACCTTGGCAAGATGACGGGCGCTTCGCGCGAGCTGGTGAATCGGAACCTGCAACTGCTGCAGGACAAGGGCCTGCTGTTTCTTCAGCGCAAGCGCATCATCATCCCGGATATCGCGACCTTAAGAAAAATCATCGGAGTACGCTCAAATGGAAGTGCAGTACCTGTCATGGCTCCGGACACGCGCCGGCAAGTCAAAAGAGGAAATTGAGCCCCCGGAAACGGTCCGCACGTTGCAAGATCTGGTCGAATGGCTGTCTGAAAGCGCCGCCTCCTATAAAACATTATTTTCCTACCGCGCCGTTATCGCGGTGTCCGTCAACGGCAAGCTGGTGCAGGATTGGGACCAGGTCGCGATCAAGAACAGTGATAAAATCAGCTTCTTCTCGCCGCTGGCCGGCGGATAGTCAGGCCGTTTTACGTGAACGAACGCTTTCTTCGCCTGGATTCCGCGCGAAGTATTTCTCGTTTTTTCGCTGCAGGGCGCCGGCTGCGGGCAGGGCGCCATAGCATTCCGCGATAAGGCGGTGAGCTGTCGCCAGTTGTCCCGCCTCACCCGCCGCGACGGCGCTTTTGACCGCGCGCCGCAGCAGCTTCATGGCCTCGCCTGTTTTGCCCCCAAGCATCAGTGTCTGTGCATGGCGGATGTTGAACAGCGCACGCCGCAGCGGCAGGCGGCTTTCCTTCGCAAGTTCGATAGCCGATGCACAATGCTTTTCTCCCTCCGCCACGTCACCCAGGCGCGCGATCGTGTATCCATAGGCGGAAAGCGCATAGGGTTTGAGGAGCACCGACTGCACGACGTCACAAGTATCGAGCGCGGATTCGAGCAGCGGTTTCGCCTCCTCGAACTGCTCGAGCCGCAGATGGCTTGCAGCGAGGAAAACTCCCGCGTAAATCCGTGTAAAATAATCGCGGCTACCGGAAAGCAAGCTGGTGCCTGAGGCGATATGCCGCTTGGCCCCTTCTGCGTCCCCGCGCTCGGCGCTCGCAAGCGCAAGACAGCTGTAAATCGTCGGCCCCATTTCAGTGAGTAGCCCGCACTTCGCGTAGAGGTTCTCTTTTCCCAGCAACGCCAACACGTTTCCCGCGTGAACAACAGCCTTTTCATACTCGCCGAGGTCAATACAGATATGCGACAGCCGTGCGCTTTCCCGCATATATGTTTCCTGGTCGCTTTGCGGAGATGTTTTCAGGATCGCGGCGTAAGTACGCTCTGCTTCCCGGATTTCGCCATTGATCCACAGGTAAAGGCCGTTAAACGACATTGCTCCCCTGAGCATGCCTTGGCCAGGAAACAGGGCCTTGCGCGCGAGCACGTGCTGCAGGCGGTTTTTCACGAGCGGATAGCGGCCGAGGATAAAAAGGCTCTCGATTTCCATCACATGAATTTTTAGGAGATGCCGCTCGGCGCGGAAGCCCTTGAGCCGTCCAACAGCCCGTTTCGCGGCGGTGAAGAAATCGAGCGCATCGGCGTGCTGGGAGAGCCTCGCCGCCTCGCGCCCTGCCCATTTCGAGAAAATATACTGCCGGACCGGATCTTCCGCGCAATCGGCATGATACGCCATGAGTCTTCTTGCATCGAGGCGGCTGCCGCGGCCGGAAAGCCGCAGGTAGCGCAGGGCCGCGAGATGCAACTGCAACCGCCCACTGCGCGGCAGGCTGTTGTAGATCACCTTTTGCAAAAGCTCGTGCACGAAAACGGGCGAGTCATTTGGATCTGCGTCGGTCCGCAGAATGCCCTCGGCCACGAGATCGTTGATCGCGCGCTGCGCTGCATCCTGCGTGGTGCCAGCCAGGCGCGCCAGCATGTGCGCATCGACTTTCATGCCCTGCACGGAAGCGGTTCTGGCAAGATCGATTGTTGCGCGATCCAGATTTTTAAGCTTGGAAAAAAGAAGGTTGACGATCTCTTCCGGCGTGTACCCGCGCAGGTTTCTGGATATCTCCTGCGATGGCACATGGCGCTTCAGTTCCGCCCTTACCCATTGCCCGTATTCGCGGATGAAATAAGGATTTCCCCCGGATAACTGGCAGACCGTTCTCGCAAGAACAGCCGGGATCGGTTTCCCCTGACGCGATTGATTGAGCAATTGCAGGCTTTGCTCCATCGCGAGCGGCCGCAAGGTAAAGAAGGTTGTTGCGGCAGCCAGGGCCGGGCTGAATGCGAAGCGCTCGCGCGAGGTGCAAATAACCGACAATTTGACGCCCGCAACGCAGTCCTTCAGTGTATTTTCTATGATGCCCAGTTCTTCACGGCGCGCCCAGTGCAAATCCTCGATGATGAGCAAAAGCGGCTTTCGCCCCGCACGGTGACGCAGTAACGCGGCAACGGCCGCGCGGCGCAACTGGGCACGACCGCTTTTGTCCAACCCGTGATAATCCGGGTGCAGCTTCCCGCGAACGTCCAGGATTTCATCCAGACATGCCGTGACAAAATCAGTGTCGCCAAGTCGCGCAAGATCCGCGTTGCCGCGGATAAAATCGGGCCAATCCTGGCGCGACACGGGCAGCAGCGCCGCCGCAATCGCGGATTTCAGGCGGTTGGTGCCGGAAACCGGGTGGGGATAAAAATTAATCATGACCTCGCGGTCAAAGGATTCCGAGGCCGCGGCCCGCACATACTGCGTGACACAGGTTTTGCCGAACCCCGCATCGCCCTGAATCCAGGTGATCGCAAGGTTTTCCCGCAGTGTAGTAACATGCGCAAGGATGCCCGCAGCTTCATCGGCGCGAACGATCTCGCCGGTAAGTTCCTGCTGGCGGGGCACGGGGCCTGTTTTTTTGTAAAGCGCGATGCTTTGGCCTTTCGCGCCCCACCGGATTGCCCCGCCTTTTTCGAAGAGGCAGAAGCGTTCAAGGAGTCTCCGCGATGACTCGCTGTAAAGCGCGCTATCGGGCGCTGCCGTCTTGGTGACCCTGTCGGTAACGTGAACGGCCTCCCCCACGACCTGGTAACGCGACTGATATTCCGGCTTTGCTGGCGGGCGCAAAATGACTTCGCCTGAGTTAACACCGATACGAATTCGCAGGGATTTATGGCCTAGTTTCTCGCGCACCGCAGCGATGTCCTCGAGCATTTTTTCTGCCGCCGTCATGGCTTGCAACGCATGATCTTCTCGCGGCGCTTCCGCGCCGAACAGGCACATTAACCCGTCACCCATGACTTGATTGACCGTCCCGCCCGCCGCCGAGCAGATGTCGATCTGACGGGTAATCACCTCACGAAAGATCTGCTCTGCCGCCTCGACGTCCATCCGCCGCAAAATCTGCGACGACTTTACGATGTCGACGAACACCACGGTCAGCAGGCGTCGCTCCACGTCATGTATATGGGGAACAGGGCTCGTCATTTTCATTCTGTAAAGTTAATGACGAAGGGTAATATGGTTACTGGAGAATGAAAAGTGACAAAGGTCACATATCGGCTACTTTATAGCGCAATTTGGGCCGCCATTAACATAAGTATCCTTCTGGTTTTTCATAGCACTGCAAGATTCGCAGGATGCCCGTTTTTGCAATCTCACCCTCTGGCTCTCAAAGGTATACGTACTGAACATCAGCATCCAGCCGGCAAGACCGTCACCGATGCCCATGAGCTCATTCATCGCAGCGGCTGCTTGCAGGCTACCGAAAATTCCGGTGACGGGCCCGAGGATTCCGTCTTCTGTGCATTGCGGCGCGAGCGCGAGTTTTTCGGATTTTGGGTAGAGGCATTGGTAGCACGGCTTGTCTTTCTCCCACCCGCGGAAGGTGCTGATCTGACCTTCGTGATGGTAAACGGAGGCGGAAACCAGAGGCTTCTGCAGGCGGACACAGAATTCATTTACCAGGTAGCGCGTTTCGAAATTATCGCTGCAGTCGAGCACAAGATCATAGTTTGAAATCAGCGCTTCCGCGTTTTGCGGAACCAGCCTTGCATCGTGATCCTCCAGGACGCAACCGGGCGCATGGAGGGCAAGCTTCCGCTTCGCAGCAGCAACCTTGGAAGCGCCGATATCGGTATCGTCGTAAAGGACCTGACGCTGCAAATTTGACAGGCTCACGGTATCCGCGTCGATAAATCCGATCCGCCCTACGCCGCCGGCCGCAAGATAGAGCGCGGCAGGGCAGCCCAAGCCACCCATCCCGACAATCAGCACACCCGCCGCAAGAAGCTTCTTCTGCCCCTCGAGTCCGACCTCCGGTATATCTATATGACGTTCAAATCTTTGAAGGTTGCCGGCCATTTAAACGTCCTGCGATGGTTGGTACATAGGTTTTAGTTGGTCGATGTGACTACAGCTGCAACACCCTGTCAAATGCAGTTACACAGAATTGCACCGCCCGCGCCCAGGACCGGAAAGCTTCAGAAGTGTGACGTAGATCACGGACAGGAATCGCCCACGGGTACGTAATGACATTATGTGCATTTCCCGTGTGAGGTTCATTGTGGGCGATAAAAACGTCAATACGGCGCAGTCTGGACTATGCAGGCGCTGCCACCTTCCACTCATCTGCGACAATACGCATGCCGACGATAGCGATCTTTGCGACCATTGCAGGTGGGAAATATCCCTGAACGAACGCAATAGCGAGTCAGGGAAAGCACCATCCGCGTGAGCACTCCCATTTACAGCAAGGGAAAGCCGGATTTGACATGATACCAAGTCCGCCGTTTTATAATCAGTGGATGATACTTGACGGGTTCGCTTTACACGTTACCGGTCTCGCGGTGGCTTTCTCCGAGGGAGACAAGGGGAACCTATCCATCCAGCCTATGAATCTCGCAAGGTGGATGAAAACCGACCCGAATCGTGGATTTCAACTCTCCGAACTTATTGCCGAGATCGGTGATTTCTATCGTGGGGTCCGAACGGGATAACCTCTTGCGGATGTCGTAATCATTGTGGCGGGTGAAAGCTTTGCCCCCCTTCCATTCTCCCAGCAAATCCCGGCCGCGCCTAGAATGGGATTTGTCGGTAAATTTCTGGATTAGGGCCCTCCTTTGGCGACCTGTATCCCGTTAAAAGCAGATTTTCTCCGCTAACGGGCCAAATTTCCCGGCGCAAGGGCCCAAGCTGGGATTTCTATCGGGCAGCCGGAAGTGATAAATTGGATCGTCACCACCAATCCTTTCCTCCCCCGCGATTTCCGTCCGCCCCGCCGCACGGGGCTCGACGCTAAAAAGAAGTAATCGACCCCTCCGCAATGGGTTATTCTCTCAAAGTTGCTGGCCGCGCGGCGGTCAGGTTATGTCAACGCGCACTGCTTAGGTCGGAGTCCCGGTGAGATGCTTTGGGAAGTAATGATCGAAATGGTCATGGAGCTGATGAAGGTCATGGGGGAAATCCTCAAGACCCTTGGCAGCATCATTGCCTCGATCTTCAAGCACTTCACGAAGAAAAAGCCCGGCGCGAAACCCGGAAAGCCCGGCGGGCCTGACGCATCCGCCGGCATCGTATCCCCCCCGGCGAAGTCCAAAGGGGAGCTGGTGCTGATCTGCGCGGTTCTGGGTCTTGTCGGTTTCGTTGCGATGATGATCCCGCAGGTGCGTGGCGCCGTATTCGGCAAAAGCGCCGGCAGCATCGGCGGCGTTGTCAGCACGACAGACCGCCCGCGCAACGAGCTGCCGATGGGACAGTACACCGCCCCGCAGTTTTTCAAGAAAAAGAAATTCGTCATCGAGGAACCGGGATCCAAGCGCACGGTCTATTATTACTGGTACGCGCCGATCGCGGAGGGCGGGCAGAAGCTGCCGATCGTGGTCGTACTGCATGACAAGGACGGGTTGAGCCCCGCCGCGACTTACCTGCGCTCGGCCGCACTCCAGAAAAAATATCCGTCCTACCTGCTGATCCCGATGGCGCCGAAAGGCAAGGTGTGGGATTCCCCCGTGAAATATTCCGGACAGGAATTTCCAAAGGCGGAACTGACCCCGCCGGCGCCGGAGGGGGCCCGTGCGCTGCGCGACGCCGTCATCATCCTCGCGAACCTGACGGAACATATTCCGGTGGATGAAAGCCGGATGTATGTCGTGGGCTGTGACGAGGGCGCGTCCGGGGTGCTTGGCGCGGCCGCGCATTACCCCGGCATTTTCGCGGGCGGGGTGGCGATTGCGGGCAAATGGAGCTTCCTCGACAGCCGCAAAATGGCGGGGACGCCGCTCTTGCTTCTGCATGGGCTGACGGATAAGGCGCTTCCGCCGCAATTCTCCGACAACATGGCGCGGGTTGTGCGCGCGGCTGGCGGGAAAGCGGCGTTCCACGCCTTCCCGGCGACCGGCCATGACTGCGAAGCACCCATTTTTTATTCAGGCGCAGTCTGGAACTGGCTGTTTTCGCAGCAGCGGCAGGCGCCGCCTGCAGCGCCCGCCGCTGCCTCGGTGCATTAGCCTATTTTCAGGAAATGGCTCGCGACTGCCGCGTCTTCGTCTGTGAGGTTGGTCACCTTGTTGAGCGTTGCGATCTGCACGAATTCCGCGCCCGTGCCCGACCCATCGGCATCGACCCACAACTGCGTGGTGCGGCCGACGGTGCGGAAGTCGACGAATTCGCCGAGCGTCGCGCTGAGCGGATCATAACCCGTCAGCAGATCCGAGATATCGATGCTGTCGCCCAGCCTGGTGCTGAAATCGGCGACGGTGTCCGGCGCGCCGATATAGGCGGTCGCCGCGGAGAATTTGAAGACATCGGCGCCCGCGCCGCCGGTCAGCACGTCCCTGCCCGCGCCGCCGTCGAGCGTATCGTTGCCCACCACGCCGCGCAGCTGGTTGTTGCCCGCGTTGCCGGTCATGACGTTATTGAGCGCGTTGCCGGTGCCGTTCAGGTTGGCGATGCCCTCGAGGGTCAGGTTGTCGACATAACCGCCCAGCGTATGGGTGGCGCTGGCATGGACCAGGTCCACGCCGCCGGTCAGCGTTTCGGTCACCCGGTCGCCGGCCGCATCGATATAATAGGTGTCG